>NZ_JASJXN010000025.1:0-63793 GCF_035018705.1 Undibacterium sp. RTI2.2
GTGAAATGCGATTACCAGCCCTATCCCGAACACCTTCTTGCCCGGCTCTTGCTGGTGATTTGAAAAATCCATACCTACCATCCTCCTGTTACCACATTTACAAAAATATGCTCCTCTGAATTTAATGCTTAATTAAATGCAAAAAACAGAGTCGAGACCACATTACGAATTATTATGCACTACTAAGACTTTTAAACTGCTAACAAACTATGCATCACTTATTTTTCGCTAGCGACGAATTAGTTTGTGCTTTAAAAAACGAAGAGCATCGTTCATTTTTTCAAAATTTGCAAGCATCAGAGTAGACTTATCAAATCTGATATCAGCTATTTTTATGATCATTGAAACTTTTGCTACGAATGCAAAACACTCATTTAAAAACATCAATAATGTAGCAAAATTACAAATTTAATTATTATTAAACCAAGCCATAAAATTAATTACCTAGGTGGAATAAATTAAAATGTAATTTTATTACAGAAATAAAAGAGTAAAATAACTCATTTTTCAAAAGAATACCACGTCTAAACGAAAAAAAAGCTCATTTATATCGATATAAAGGCGTTTGCATTACGATAGGTCGAATATCCATCCGAATATTCATTACCGTATAAGCGTCAGAGCCTAGCGCGCTAGAAAAGTAACCCTTACTTTCGGCAGTCTTACTGAACGTAAATTCAAATCCAGCTTCTGCATTTGGAGCTTCCGGATCACCAAAAGCAAGCGCTTTTGTCTGAAGTTGCTTATTATCAATTAAATCCTGCATCAAATCTACTACTGTCGTGTTTCCTAATATGTCTGGATAAAATTTCTTCTCTGCATTGTAAGGATTTGCAGGATCTACTACTCCTTTTTGCTTTTCTTTTGACGTGATTAAAACCTTCGTTTGCAGGTTATAACGATCGCCACGATCCAGATAACTTATTTTTACGTTACTAATATTAAATGCATTCAATTGAGCGTCGGATATCGCCTCGCTAAGATCCATCAGTATTGCGCCTTTATATCCCAGGATTTCGATATCTGCCATACCCTGCACAATCATGGCGGTATTTTCATCAATCCCCAAACCTAGTTTGTAATTTTTTTTCAGCATTAACGGGATCATCCGCGCAAACCTGCCGCGAATAATCAAATGCTGATCAACAAACGCTTGGTCGCCAATAAATCCAAGGCCAGGTGCGATTTCTTTTCCCTCATTTACGCCAAACTGCAAAGTAGGTAAAACGGCCTTGGCGTCATAAAACATCGTGCTACTCATAATTGCCGCTCCGGCGCTAGAACCAGCAATGACGCCCCCTCGGTGATACACATCCCAAATAGCCTCTAATGCTGCGCTCTTGGTACCATCTGGCTTAACTAAAGCTTGCGTGATTCGCCCTTGATCTCCACCAGAAAAATAGACTCCGCCAGCGGCACGAATTTGTGAGGCTACTGATGGATCATTCGCGACATTTTGATAATCTGACCCCTTGAGCCTGATCGCTAACGGCACCACAAATGCGCGGGCACCATAACGGTTTAAGGTATCTGCTATATTTTTCCCCGCATTTTCGGGATTGGCAGCAGCAGCCGGAATCACTGCAATTTTGGCGCCCTTGCCACCACTTAAAGCGACTATTTTTTCCCACACTACAGCATTATCAGTGCGCAAAGCACCGCCAATAATCACCAGCGTGCCTGCTGCCTCCGGCTTGGCTGGGTCTAGCCTGGTTTGGGCATGCACCATACCAAAAGTAAGAATAAAGAAAACAATACTGATGCGTTTACATTGACGCAAAAAAAATAACAACAAATTACTCATGAGAACAGATCCACTGAAAAATCATCTAGCGATACATCGCTGCGTCATACGTCATAAAGATAGAAAAATGGGGAGGCATACAGCATGCCACCCCACTTTTAAATATGACTTAATGTTATTTAAAAGCGTAATTCACTGAAGCATAAAAGAAGCGTCCACGTGGATCCGTGTAACTAGGATCATAGCCCGCTAAGAAGCTATACACCTGGTTAGAGCGCGGCGGATTGGTATCTAACAAGTTTTTGATACCTACCCGGAAGCTGGTCGCATTAGACAACTTATAGCTACCACTCATATCCCACAATGCATACGAACCAACACGACGTACCGAACCATCTGGATTAGGATTTTGATCTTGATAGCCTTGATAGAACGTCTGCTGCAAAGTAGCACCCCAAGGACCGCGATCAAAATCAAACGTCAAGGTATGACGCCAGCGTTGAACCACTTGAGTATCGGTGAACACGCCAACACCATTGATTTCTGGACTCGCGTTGGTAGTTTTAGTTTTGTAATCGAATACATAAGTACCGTTTAAAGACACAGCAAACTTACCGATATCGTTTGCAGGCAAACGCCAGTTCACATTCAGATCTATTCCTGAGGTATCTAAGGTACCGATGTTATGCGTACGGCCATCGACCGACACAATCGCACCAGGAATTCCAGGCAAAGTTGGGTCAGCAGCAGCGCGCACCACATATGCCGAGTTATGCGTAGGATCGCTAAAATAAGCGCCCTCGTTAGCTAACAAAGTATCGGACTTCTGAATGCGCCAGTAATCAATCGAGGTCGTCAAAGTACGCATAGGCTCAAACACAAAACCAAACGAGTATTGCTTGGATGTTTCTGGTTTCAGATCAGCGGTACCGCCTTTGATCAGATTAGGCTGGATACCACAGTAATCAGGATTTTTTGTGTTATCAATCGCCCCGACTTTGATACATCCCAAAGGATCGTTATACACACCACTGGTTTGCCCTACACGTGCCGGCTCATGCAAATCTGTCAGAGTCGGTGCGCGGAAACCAGTGCCGTAAGAACCACGGAAAATGATTTCTTTAGTTGGATTCCAGCGGACACCGACTTTAGGATTTGTGGTTCCACCGACGTCGTTATAACGATCATGACGGAGTGCGAATTGTGTCTCCACATTTTTTAATACTGGGAAATTAAGCTCAGCATAAATCGCCTTCACGTCACGGTCACCACCATAGGCAGCCGCAGCACCATCACCACGGATTTCACCCGCAGCCAATAACGCGGAAGGAGTGAAGTCTAATTTTTCACGGCGATATTCTGCACCAACTGCAACTGCGGCTTTACCACCCGCCATATCAAACAATTCACGCGATGCTTTGGCATCTAAGGAATCGGTCGTACCACGCGAATGACGCGCCGCATCACTAATTTTTGCAGCATTTAACAGTGCCAGGCCATCGGCACCAGAAGGTCCAAACGGATTAATTTTTCCGCTCAGAAATGCCGCATTAAACAAGGAGGTACGAACATATCCATTCACGTATTTATCATCGACAGTGCTAACGCTATGGTTCAATGCAGTGTCGTAATCCCAACCGGCAACGCTACCTTTAGCGCCCAATACGATACGCTGTGCAACGGCATCGACTTCATTCGTACGCGGACCTGCCTCGCTCAAACGCAAACCTACGCGCAAAGGAGTTTGATTAGTGGTGATTAAACTGCTTGGATAATAAATCCCGCCCGCACTTGGTAATGGATAATTAAGATCACTGACCGTTAAAGGACTGATACGGTAGGTAGTCTTAGTATCGCTGTGCAATACCTCTGCGAATAAAGTCGTGTCGTCATTCAAGGCATACTGGCCGCGCGACAACAGAGAAAAACGTTTGGATTCAGGGAAAATCTCTGTGTCGTGCATATAGTCATACAAACAGGCCTGACTACCGACAAAACTACCTGGCGCATACACTGTTGATGGCGGATTACAGTTTGGCGCGCTTGGGTTTAAACGTGAGCCAGTTGCACTGCCGCTTGCTTTAGTACGACGCACGTTTGCCGGATAAGTATTAGAGCTGCTGACGTCCAGATTAATATCTGGTTGGTAGGCAGAACCAATCCAGTCTCTTTGTGTAGAGCGCAGACTTTGACTATCTTGCACGTTCACCACGGCCATAACGTTGTAGCGATCTTTAGTCAGGTCACCCAAACCACCGGATAAGGTCACGATATTTTTACCTGCACCACCATGTTGGGTACCACCGGTATAAGCAGAGACCTCAGCGCCCTGATAATCAGGACGCGTGATAAAGTTAATCACGCCGCCAATCGCATCCGTACCATAAATTGCGGACGCACCATCCTTCAACACCTCAACCCGAGAAATCGCTGCGGCGGGGATGGAATTTAAATCAACACCAGAAGAATTACCCGGCGATGCAAAGTTTGCGAGGCGACGACCATTCAACAAAATCAAAGTTGAAGATACGCCGATACCGCGTAAGTTGGCACCGTTAAAACCGCGCTGTGTTCCGCCGTTATCACTAAAGCTGGCACCGTCAGTTAAGGCAGCTGCACTGGCGGATATTTTGCTCAATAATTCGGCTGCGGTTGTCACGCCACTTTTATCAATTTCAGCACGGGTCAAAATTTGCAAAGGCATCGCAGTTTCTGCATCTAACCGCTTGATGGACGATCCTGTGATTTCTACTCGCTGTACTTTAGCTGCATCAGCCTCCGCTTGTGCAAACGCGGAAGGACTGACACAACCCAAGACCGCCGACAAACCTAAAGCATAACGAATAGATAAAGCAATCTTCGTTGGCCTGGTCTGTATTTCTCTACTTTTATTTTTCATTTTCACTTCCCCTCACAATTTTTTTACAAGATAAAAAATCAAACACTCAACACACTAACTCCAAAGGACTAACCCAACATTTGAATCACAAAAATACTGAAGCACTTATAAGCTGAGCACCAGTGCACCAAAATTTTTAGACAGCAGTTCACCCTGGCTTTTTAAAAGCCATTTTTTTCAACTCCGACCGGGATTAAATAAAACTGCTGTTTAGGTCCTAGTCAGATTCTGATTTCTTCTTCTTTCTCATTGCTAGCTCCTTGCTACTGCTTTTGGAGTTCGCGTCAGACCCATGTAAATAAGCGGATAAAGCCTCGGTCAGCTTCATCGCCTTTTCTACATTTTTACGATTGGATACCATCAGACTGCTGACTAAAGCTTCAATCAGCGCGATGGCCGCAATGGAACTACTTGGCAAAACCGGATGAGTACTCGGTGCCAATAATAAAAAATCGCCGACTGCCGCCAATGGCGACGCGGTTGAATCGGTCATCGATACGATGCAGGTGTCATGATCACGCGCGAATTGCGCTAACTTGATGGCGTCATTGGCATAGCGCGGAAAAGAGATCAGGATCAGGACATCTTTATCAGAAATACTGGCCAAATGTCCGGCAGCAACCTCGGTACCCCCATAACCCACCACCTCAACTACATGCGAGCAAAATGGTTGTAAATGCAGCGCTAACATCCCTGCCAGATGCGCACTTAAGCCAAAGCCCATGACGTAGACCGTGCGCGCTTTGACTAACTTACTCACCACCTGGTTTAAGACCTCAATCGACAAGTTTTGTTTTGTCGCATCGGTATTGGCTAATGCGTATTCAAGACTGGTAATAGCAGGATTAGTCTCTTGCGTGCGACGCTCGATGGTATTGCGTAATTTTTCTACTGGCTGAAATACACTTTGCAAAGTCTCCGCTACTTCATTACGCATCGCAGCGTAATTGGAGAAACCAATATCGCGGGCAAAGCGGCTGATCGTTGCGGTCGATACCTGGCAACTTTGCGCTAAATCTTCTATCCCTAAGGCAGTTACTCTGACCTGATTACGCAACAAATAATCCGCAATGCTTTGATATGAGGACGATCCCTCAGTCAGAGTCTTAATCAGGATTTTGCCGAGTTTGGATTGCGCAAAAGCGACCTCTGGCGTAGCTGCCTCGGTATTGACTACATTTGGGGTGATCGACTTAACCATAAGGATTTTTCAGTCTAAAGAAAACAGGGACTACATCATACAAATAAAAAATCACATCACGTCTTATTTATATTTCAATTTTGTTTAAAACATTTTTGCTGAAATGAATCGTATATCTGATTTTGAACAAACTCAACATTATTTGTAAATTTTTTTGCATAACTTCATTTTGTGTAAAAAATACGTCATAATGATTTCAATTGATTACCGCCTGTCCGCGCTTTGTTTATTTTTTCATCAAGGTTTTACAGAACTCTTGAAAAAAATAGACCATCTAAAATGAGATCCGCCTTTGCATCTGAAAAATTAGCATTGCCCAAAAATACAACCTCTACGTAACCACACCAATTAAAACAATATGGAAATCAAAACTCACCTGCTAGAAGCGCGCAGCATCGGCACCCAGCGTCAATTTGTCAGCTATCACTTTGGGCAAGCCGCCAGCAATGATGGAAGCAATAGTACAAACGATACGAGGGGCGTACAGAGGTCGCTCAAAACCTACATCCAAGCCTCTTTGCATGCGGACGAAATTCCGGGCATGTTGGTGGCCCATCATCTGCGCGCGCAGCTAGAAGCCTTAGAGGCAAATGGAAAAATTCGGGGTGAGATTGTGCTGGTACCGCTGGCTAATCCGATTGGTCTGGACCAGGCGATTCAGGGTGAGCCATTTGGGCGTTTTGATTTGGCCTCGGGCATCAACTTTAATCGCGGCTACCGCAATTTAATACCGGTATTGCGCGAGAGCTTAGCTACGCTACTCGGAAGTGACATCAATAAAAATGTCAGCATCATCCGTGAGCAAGTGCTCTTGTTGTTGGCGCAATGGCAGCCGGCGAGCGAGGCGGACTCTTTACGTAAAACCTTGCAATCATTGGCATGTGATGCTGACATCGTTCTGGATTTGCACTGTGACAATCAGTCTGTAATGCATTTATATACCGGCACACCAGTCGCCGAAGAGGTGTTGCCGCTGGCACGCTATCTGGGCGCGGAGGCAATGCTACTTGCTACCGAATCTGGCGACGATCCGTTTGATGAAACCTGTGGTCGGCTCTGGTGGGAGCTGGCGAACCATTTTAAAGATCAATTCCCAATTCCATTTGCCTGCGTCCCCGTCACGGTTGAATTACGCGGAGAAGTCGATGTCGCGCATGAGTTGGCAGAGCAAGATGCCAATGCCTTAATTGCCTACCTTGCTTACAAAGGACAGCTCGACATTGCAACGCCACCTCTACCCGCCGCATTTTGTGCACCGACGCCGTTAGAAGCCGTGCTACCAATCGCCGCGCCGCATGCTGGCATGCTGGTGTTCTCAAAAAAACCGGGTGACATGGTGCAACAAGGCGACATCATCGGCGAGGTGATTGATCCGATTTCTGGCAAAACAACCCCGCTCATCGCCAAAGTCGGTGGAAAAATGTTTGCCCGCACCGCCTACCGTTATGTACAGCGCGGAATGGCGATTGCGAAAATCGCGGGTACTGTGCCGTTCCGGACAGGGAAATTATTGTCGCTTTGAGATTAGCTTTGAGCTACGTTCAGTCGATATCGCAAGCGCAGTGAATATATATACTCCCACTAGGTATATTTAATCGTCCATATAATCATTGGACAATGAGGGATATTTTAAATAAATAAGGGGGAGTATATGAATATCCACCAATATTGGAGATGCAAAAAATGAAAAAACTCAAACTCCCCAACACCTTTGTGCTGCTGTTTTCTCTATTGGCCTTAATTGCGCTAGCAACCTGGCTAGTGCCCGGCGGCAAATACGATACGCACGTCGTCAATGGCAAAACTTTGATCGATCCTGCCACCTTCCATTACATCACCAGCAATCCGCAAGGTTTTGTGGCCTTGATGATGGCGCCAATCAAAGGTTTTGTTGAAGCGGCGCTGATCATCGGCTTTGTGCTGATTGTCGGCGGTGCGTTTGCCGTGTTGCAAAAAACCGAGGCGATCGATTCTATGATCAAGTCGGTGGCAAAGGCGCACACCAATTCTGCATTCATCCGGGCAATGATTATCCCGGTCTTTGTCACCATGTTTTCGCTCGGCGGTGCGACCTTTGGCATGAGTGAAGAAGCGATCCCGTTCATTTTGATTTTTATCCCGCTGGCATTGGCCTTGGGCTATGACTCGATTGTGGGAGTCTCGATCCCGTTTATCGGATCGCAAGTCGGCTTTGCTGCGGCATTTTTAAACCCGTTTAATGTCGGTATCGCGCAGGGCATCGCCGGTGTGCCGGTGTTTTCTGGCTTGCAATACCGTGTGATTGTGTGGGTGATTGCTACCACTCTGACCATCGGCTTTTTAATGTGGTACGCCGCGAAAATCAAACAATCACCAGAGAAAAGTCCGACCTTTGAACTTGATCAAGAGAAAAGAAAAAGTCTCAAGCACGATGAGTTTACGCACTTTACCGGTGTCACTGTCACGCATAAATTAGTCTTGCTGTTATTTGCAGCCTCGTTGGGCGTTATGGTGCTGGGCGTCGTCAAGTATGAGTGGTTTATTAATGAGATTGCGGCATTGTTTTTAGTCATGGCGATCATCGTCGGCGTCGTCGGCAAATTAAGCTCGGACGAATTTATCGAGGCATTTTTACAAGGCGCAAAAGATCTGGTCACCACTGCGCTGGTGATTGCCCTGGCACGCGGCACCATGATCCTCGCCCGGGACGCCAATATCATCGACACCATGCTCCATGGTCTGATGCCATTTGTGCAGTCAGCCAGCCCGGTGTTTGCGGCGCAAAAAATGTTTCTGATCCAAACCGTGATTAACTTTTTCATCCACTCAGGTAGCGGACAAGCCGCGCTAACCATGCCGATCATAGCTCCATTGGCGGATTTGGTCGGGGTGACGCGGCAAACCGCGATTCTGGCTTTTCAGTTTGGTGAATTTACGACACCGATGATCCCGACATCTGGCATTACTGTCGGCGTATTGGCCTTGGCACGGATACCCTGGGCAACTTGGGCAAAGTGGATGATCCCGCTGCAATTAATGTATCTGGTACTGGCATTGCTGCTGCTGATTCCACCTTGTCTGATGTATTGGCAATAGGCTGAAAATGGCAGGCCAAAGCGGTAGATTTAATCAAGGCTTTATATATACTCCCCTTTATTTTTTAAAAATATGCCGTATTGTCCAGACTTTATATGGACAACTGTAATATACAGGGTAGGAGTAATTATATTAGACCTCGGTAGTACTCTCATCAAAAAAAGAAAAAGCCTGCCAATTTTCATTGAGCAGGCTTTTTTTGGCGCTAAAATGTTGGCGGGTCTGCTGATGGATCAGATTGCTTCACTTAATGGCTTAACTTCGTTGATTCACTTCCTTGATCAACTCCGCTAGCCATCCCTCCGCAAATCAACTCATCTATCGCAGCCGGATCATTACTTAGTGAACCGTGCAGCCACTTCTGCAATACGCTTACCAAATAATTTTGCGGTTTCCAGATCGCCTGGCAACGGACCTTCTTCTGGCGAAGAATCGGACGGTGATTGCGTCATTAAGCCAGAAGAGCTGGCCAGATAATTAACGTCATTACGCTGCGCTGCCTTGCTGTTGGATGGCATCAATCCAGTACCAGCCCAGATCATGGAATGCTGTTGCGACAAGGTGAACAGGTAGTGAAGCGTCGACAGTTTATCGCCATTCATGCTGGCAGAATTGGTAAAAGCGCCAGCGATTTTATCTCGCCACACTTGTGAATACCAAGGCTTGGACGTGGCATCAGCAAACTTCTTAAACTGCCAGGAAACCGTGCCCATATAGGTCGGTGATCCAAAGATGATCGCATCAGCTTCTGCCAGACTGGCCCAGTTGGCATCAGTGATATTGCCTTCGGCATCAATCGCAATCAGTTCTGCTGCTGCACCTGCCGCTGCGGCACCTGCATGGACTGCTTCTGCTGCTTTTTTAGTGTGGCCATAACCTGAGTGGTACACAATCGCTACTTTTTTCATGGGAGTTCCTTTTAGTTATTTCGTTATTTCGTTATTTCGTTATTTCATTCATCAATCATCGCGTCAGAGTATGTTTACCCATCGGCTCAGCCAAACTATTTTGGTAAATCAAACACCAGCACTTCTGCCTGCTTTCCCGCTTCCAACTGCACTAATTCCTCTTCACGCAATTTCACCGCATCGCCCGCTGACAACTGCACGCCGTTGACAGTCAGTTGACCGCTTGCCAGATGGATATAGGCAAGGCGATCTTTCGATAAGATCAAACTACTCGCTTGCTCGCCGTCAAACAGACCAATATACAAACGCGCGTCTTGACGGATTTTAATGGAATCATCCGCACCATCGGGCGACGCAACCAGGCGCAGGCGACCAGCTTTGTCTTCCCGACTAAAATGTTTTTCCTGATAAGCTGGTGTCGCGTTAATCACGGACGGCTGTATCCAGATCTGCAATAAGTGCGTGGGATTGTCCGCAGAGGGATTAAATTCAGAATGACGAACGCCTGTTCCGGCGCTCATGTACTGCACATTACCCGGGAGAATGGTGCTGCCATTGCCCATGCTGTCTTTATGCGCAATCGCTCCTTCAAGCACGTAGGTAATAATTTCCATATCCTTATGACCATGCGTCCCAAACCCCATTCCGGCCGCGATATGATCGTCATTAATCACGCGCAAAGGACCATAACCCATGTGTGCCGGATCGTGGTAATCGGCAAAGGAAAAACTGTGATGAGATCTCAGCCAGCCGTGCTCGGCATAGCCGCGTTGTTCTGATTTATGAACTGTCAGCATCGTATTTTTAGGGTTGGTGGAAACCCTACCTTATTCAAATAATTGATATGATGTGATGCAATATATACCTGCCAGAACTTGAATATAAGGGGAATATTTTCTACTTCTCGTTCAGTATTTTTGTATAAGAATGATTCACCATGAATTTAACTCTCGAAGCACTGCAAATTTTGGATGCCATCGACCGCAAAGGCAGCTTTGCGGCAGCGGCAAGCGCCTTAGATAAAGTGCCTTCCGCCATCACCTACAGTATCCGCAAACTGGAAGATGATCTGGACGTGCTGCTATTTGATCGACGCGGTCACCGCGCCAAGCTAACTACGGCCGGGCAAGAATTATTGACGCAAGGACGGCATTTATTATTGGCAGCAGAAGAGCTGGAGCAAAGGGTCAAGCGCACGGCAACAGGCTGGGAGGCGGAGTTACGTATCGTCATGGATGGCGTAATTCAGTTTGAACATTTTTTGCCACTGATTCAAGAGTTCCAGCACCAGGCCTGCGGCACGCGCTTAAGAATTTCTCAAGAAACCTTATCCGGCGTATGGGAAACACTGCTCGCTGGTCGCGCAGATCTAGCGATTGGTGCCGCTTACGATGGACCAGATACCTTGCGCATGCATGGTGAGTATCAGACTCAGAGCATGGGTAATATCGATTGGGTCTTTGCCGTTGCGGCCAAACATCCGCTGGCAACAGCGCCGGAGCCATTGACATCGACCGTTATACAAAGCCACCGAGCAATCGCCGTTGGCGATACAGGTCGCAATCTGCCATCGATCAATGCAGGACTTCTGGCGGGCCAGGATACGCTGACAGTTCCCACATTGCAGGCAAAATTATTAGCGCAATTAGCGGGATTAGGCTGTGGTAATTTACCGCGCAAGCTTGCGTTGCCACATCTACAATCTGGCGCATTGGTAGAAAAAACTTTGCAAGAAAACAGACTCACTGGCAATAACCACATTGCCTGGCGCAGAAACGACAAAGGAAAGGCGCTACAGTGGTTTTTACAACGATTAGCTGATCCGGTGGTACAGCGCATGTTATTGGGCAGCTGACGATGGTGACTAGCTTGAATAAGTTGAATAACTATGTTGGACGTTTTGCCCCCTCACCCACGGGAGCCTTACATATGGGGTCTTTAGTAGCGGCAATGGCGAGTTACTTAGACGCCAAAGCCCACGATGGAAAATGGCTACTCAGAATCGAAGATTTAGACTTTGACAGAGATGTCAAAGGCGCTGATTTAGCCATCATCGAACTATTGCGCCGTTGCAAAATGCAATGGAACGATGCCATTGAATGGCAAAGCCAGCGCACCCATTTATACGACACCGCTTTCCGGCAACTAGCCCCGATGATTTATCCCTGCAGCTGTTCGCGTAAAGAGATTGCTGATTCGCGGCGTAGTTCTCTTACTTCAACCTCAAATTCAAGCATAAATTCAACCTCAACCTCAAGCTCAACCTCAGCGCTACCGTCAACATCACGATTTGGTTTAGTGATTTATCCTGGCACTTGCCGTGCAGGTCTGGCAAACAACAAACCCGCCCGTGCCTGGCGCTTGCGGGTGCCGGATGAAGATCAAGGTCTGATGACATTCACCGACCGATGGTTAGGTGAAATTCGTCAGAATATTGCGATCGAGGCAGGTGATTTTGTTTTAAAACGCGCAGATGGTTTCTGGGCATATCAACTCGCTGTGGTGGTTGACGACGCAGCGCAAGGTGTAACTCATGTTGTACGCGGTGATGATTTATTAGACTCGACGCCAAGGCAAATTTATTTACAAGATTTGCTGGGATTACCGCATGTACAGTATTTGCATATTCCGGTGGTTGCCAATGCGAATGGCGACAAACTGTCTAAACAAACTGGCGCGCAAGCGATTGATGTCAGTGGCAGCGAACGTGATGTATTGCGTCAGGCTTTACTACCAGCTGCAGAATTATTGGGATTAAAAATCGAGACCCAACAATACGGAGATACCTTGGAAGAATTTTGGCACAGCGCTGTTACAGCATGGAGACAATTACTGGAACAGCGCGAGAGGCGTAGAACTGAGTCGGAACCAATTTGGAACCAAGTTAAGGTTTAATGGCAATCAATCAGTCCGACGCAGACCGCCAAGCAATGCCGCTTTTTTCTGCGGTTTGGCCGCTGTTTTATTTTCACTCGTTGCCGCTACTTTGATCGACGATGCACTAGGTTCGTAAGGCTTTAAAAACCAAGGATCGACTTTTTCTCTTGGCGGATTAAAACTACGTGCAGGACGATCGAATGACTTTTCAGCCGTTCTGTCTATGGATCTGCCTGCTGATCTGCCCTCTACATTATCCGTTGATTTTTCAGTCGCTCTATCGCTACTGAATTGACGTGGTTTACGATCCGCTAATTGCTGCGTCTGCGCGACAAAACCTGCCAATTGCACTTTGACGATTTTTTGCTTGATCAATTTTTCAATATCAAGCAGCAAACGCTCATCTTTATCTGTGTGCAAAGAAATCGCATCGCCAGTCGCACCAGCACGGCCAGTGCGGCCAATCCGATGGACATAATCTTCTGCGTTATACGGTAAATCGTAGTTGATGACGCAAGGCAGTTCGGCGATATCTAAACCACGTGCAGCCACATCGGTCGCTACTAGTACTTCAACTTCTCCACGTTTGAATGCATCTAAGGCAGCCATGCGCTCTGCCTGAGATTTATCACCATGGATTGCTGAGGCTTTTACACCTTGTTTGACTAAATGCACGGCCAGACGCGAAGCACCAATCTTGGTGTTGGAAAAAACGATTACTTGTTTTAAACCACGCTCGCGGATAATGAACGAGACCGCGTCGCGCTTCTCTTCCTCAGCCACTTTATACAAAATTTGTGTCACATTGTCCGCAGTTGCATTGCTGCGGGCAACTTCGATCATGACTGGATTGCTTAAAAAACTGGCAGCCAGTTTTTTAATTTCTGGCGAGAACGTAGCAGAGAACATTAAGTTCTGACGCTGCTTTGGCAACAAATTAATGATGCGTTGCAGATCAGGCAAAAAGCCCATGTCTAACATACGGTCCGCTTCATCCATGATCAGGATTTGCGTCTGCGATAAGTTAATCGTTTTCTGCTGAATGTGATCCAACAAGCGACCAGGTGTCGCAATCACAATCTCAACACCGGCACGCAGGGCTGCTGTCTGTGGCGCCATATCCATCCCACCAAAAACGACAGTGGAACGCAATGGTGTATGGCGCGAATATGCCTGAACATTTTCAGCCACCTGATCAGCCAGTTCACGCGTTGGCGTCAAAATTAGAGCACGAACTGGGTGGCGAGCTGGCGAGGCGCTGGTGCTCGCGTGCGCTAACAACAATTGAATAATCGGCAGCGAGAAGCCAGCAGTTTTGCCAGTACCCGTTTGTGCAGCACCCATCACGTCGCGGCCTTGCAATACGATAGGAATTGCCTCAGCTTGAATCGGTGTGGGGTGTACGTAACCTTGATCAGATAAAGCGCGCAAAATCTCAGGCGACAGTCCGAAATCTTCGAAACGTATGGTAGGTACAGAGGGGGCAGAATCTACTACAACGGTAGCGATCTGCTCAGGATTGGACTTGATATCAGTCATTGTATGATGGTGGGCCTCCCGTGAGTCGAACACGGTACCAACGGATTATGAGTCCGCTGCTCTAACCAACATGAGCTAGAGGCCCAATTCTTTCTGCAAGCTAAGCTGCTTAAATCTGACAAATATCCGTGTATGAATCTTTATCAGGGTTATGCAGGTATCGCTTTAACGCTGTCACCTGCAAATTGTTGAATTCAAAAAAAGCTCAAATTCAAACGCAAAACAGGCGTCGAAAAAACCGACGCCAATTGTATTACATTAATTACCTTCTAGGAAGCTTTTCAGCTTATCAGAACGTGATGGATGGCGTAATTTACGCAATGCCTTGGCTTCTATTTGACGAATACGCTCACGTGTTACGTCAAACTGTTTACCTACTTCTTCTAAGGTGTGGTCAGTGGACATCTCAACACCAAAACGCATACGCAATACTTTAGCTTCACGCGGGGTCAATGAATCCAATACATCTTTAACGACATTACGCATAGATGCGTGCAACGCTGCATCTGCCGGTGCCAATGTGTGATTGTCTTCAATGAAATCACCCAGATGTGAATCATCATCGTCACCGATCGGTGTTTCCATCGAAATCGGTTCTTTAGCAATCTTCATGATCTTGCGGATTTTATCTTCCGGCATTTCCATCTTGATTGCCAACGTCGCTGGATCTGGCTCTACACCAGTCTCTTGCAAGATCTGACGTGAGATACGATTCATCTTATTGATGGTCTCAATCATGTGCACCGGGATACGAATCGTGCGCGCCTGATCCGCAATAGAACGGGTAATCGCCTGACGAATCCACCATGTAGCATAAGTAGAAAACTTATAACCACGGCGATATTCAAACTTATCTACCGCCTTCATCAAACCGATGTTGCCTTCCTGGATCAAATCTAAGAATTGCAAACCACGGTTGGTGTATTTCTTCGCAATAGAAATCACCAGACGCAAGTTGGCCTCCGTCATCTCACGCTTGGCTTTACGTGCTTTCATTTCGCCAGCAGACATCTTTTTATTGATGCCGCGCAAATCAGGCAAAGGTAAAACTACCCGTGCCTGCAGATCGATCAGCTTTTGCTGAAGCTGCTGTACTGACGGTACATTGCGACCCAAAATGGCGCTGTAAGAATGGCCGGCATTAACTTCGCCTTCAACCCATTTAAGGTTAACTTCATTGCCTGGAAATACTTTAATGAAATGGCTACGTGGCATGTTGCAACGATTGACCACAACTTCCAGAATCTGTTTTTCTACATGGCGAACTTCATCCACTTGGCCGCGCAAAGTGTCACATAATTTTTCAACGACTTTGGCAGTAAAACGGATGCCCATCAATTCGTTGGAAATCGCTTCCTGCGCTTTGATGTAGGATTTTGAGTTGTAACCCTCTTTTTCAAAGGATTTACGCATCTTGTCAAAATTGGTGGAGATGATGTCGAATTTAGCTAAGGAGTCACGCTTCAATTGTTCTAATTGTTCAGCGGAGATAGCGGCGGCACCAGCGGCACTTGCCTCTTCATCCTCTTCCTCTTCCTCTTCCTCTTCTTCCTCTTCTTCCTCTTCTTCCTCTACAACGACTACAACAGGCTTTTCTTCCTCTTCGACTGCGTTGGGATCAACTAAACCATCAACCAACTCGTCAATTTTAATCTCGTCATTGCGAATACGCTCCGCTGAAACCAGAATCTCAGCAATCGTCGTCGGACAGGCAGAGATCGCCTGAATCATGTCCTTCAGACCTTCTTCGATTTTTTTGGCGATGACAATCTCGCCCTCGCGCGTCAACAACTCAACCGAACCCATTTCACGCATATACATACGGACAGGATCGGTGGTGCGACCGAAATCAGAATCAACGGTAGACAACGCCGCTTCAGCAGCAGCCTCAACCTCGTCATCATCGCTGGTAACGGTGACTACGTTATCAGACAATAACAATGTTTCAGCATCTGGGGCTCGTTCATAGACGGCGACGCCCATGTCGTTGAAGGTACCGATAATGCCTTCAATTGCTTCAGGATCGACCACGTTTTCTGGCAAATGATCGTTGATCTCGGCAAAGGTCAGATAACCACGATCCTTACCTAACTTGATCAAAGTTTTCAGCTTTTGGCGACGACGCTCTAACTCTTCTGCGGTCGCTTCTGGATCGGCAGAGAAGGCATCTTTCAACAAAGCTTTTTCTTTTGCCTTACGATCTTTCGCCTTGGCTTTGTCGATCGCTTTCATTTCTGCGCGCTCGACCGCATTCAGCGCAGCTAGATCTTCATTCTCAGGCTGATATTCTTTTGGCTTACGACCACGACGACCAGGCACTTTAACGCCAGGCAAAATATAGCCAGAAGTGTCAATTGCAGCCAACACGGCAGCATCCGTAGTCTGGCTAACAGCAGGCGCAGAACCGGACTTGATTTCCTGAATTTCAGGTGCTTTGTCAGCCTTTGCTGAATTCTTAGTTGGTTTAATCACTGTCTTTGGATCGGTCTTGTTAATTGTCACAGAAGCTTTCAATGGTGCAGTTTGTGGCTTGTCCGCTTTTTTGCCCGCCGGCAGATCAGAAGCGTGCTTATTTGAGTCTTTTAATGCGTCTTTGGATGAATCTTTAGATGCGCCATCAGCCTTCGCTACTGGCTTTGCAGTCTTGCCCGTCGCTTCCTTAGCTAACGCTTTAACGCTAGCTTTGGGATCATCTTTTACAATATTTCTGGCCTTGGATTTATCTGCAACAGTTTTAGTTGCGTCCAGCTTAGCCACTGCTTTTATCACTTTAGGTGCTTTAACATCTTTCGCAACCTCTTTTTTTGCCGGCATTTTTACGGCCGTCTTAGTCACTACTTTTGTTGTTGCTGGCTTAGTTTTATTAGCCGAAATTACAGCCTTAGCAACTGCAACTTTAGGGACAGACTTCGCCGCAGCCGTTTTGGCCACCACTTTTTTTGCTGCTGAGGATATCGGAGTGTTCGCGGGTTTCTTCATTGCTTTAGCCATTGAATCAAACCTACCAGAACAGAGGTGGCAATCTAGTTCATATAAAAAGACAATGATCATCCGTCAGATCAATTGATCTGTACGAAGAGCTATACCCTTTTCTATGTCAGACTACCCGAGTCTCAGCGCCAGTATTTTGGGTTACTCGGAGGAGCATTACGCTCACCTAAACAACACATTCTAAGCAGTTCTAAAACCTCTCCGCTCAGAATGAAACAACCTAAGACCTTGAATCGAAAGCTTTTAATTATACCACGAGCATAGGCTTTACTCTAGCACCACCGTATTTCAGTTCAATTTTATTGAGCAAAAAATAGGCAACGCCATGCTTAACCGGAGATCATCGTACTGCCACTTCTGCCACAGCCTGACGACGCAAAGCCTCTTGCAACTGCATAATTTCACGATAACGGGCAATATCCACTGCATCACGCAAACCTGAGGCAGCGAGCGCCTCCATCTCCGCCTTTAATACCTGAAACCGCATTTGACGTATTGCGCCCGCCAGTTCTTGCTTTACCACATCAAGATCGGTTTCTGTTTGTTCAGCTATTTCTGCAATCAAGGCATCATAGTCTGCGCCTGTGGTCCGCAAATGCTCAGCCAAAGCCGCAAAATTGGCTTGCTGCCCCATGGTTTGCGCCACTAACACTAACTGCGTCAACATCTCAGCACCATCGGGCGCAAGTTGTGCTGCATCAGCCAAAGCTGCCGCATCAAGCAATAAAGAGAGCGACGGGTGGGCAACTAAAATCCGCATGATTTGTCGCTCCAGACCAACCGGAGCACTGCGCCTGCTTTTTGGCGGCGCAATTTTTACACGCGATACAGGCTGAGCCAACTCAAACAATGCTTCAATTTCTGACGGTGTAGTCTTAGTAACTTGAGCCAGGCTACGCACCATTTGCAAACGCAAACCAGAAGGCGGCATTTGTTGCAACAACGGCTTTGCGTCAAACTGGACTTTTGCCCTACCCTCAGCAGTAGATAAATCGCTATCACCAATCACCTCTTTCATGAAAAACTGTGACAGTGGCATCGCATCCTGAACCTGCTGAGCAAAGGCATCATTTCCTAGCTCTCGGATATAACTATCCGGGTCGTGCTCCGTCGGCAAAAATAAAAATTTAATGACTTTATTATCATTTGCATGCGGCAAACAAGCATCCAGCGCGCGTCTGGCAGCACGACGTCCGGCGCTATCACCATCAAAACTAAAAATCACATGATCAGTCTGACGCAACAATTTTTGCACGTGGGTTGGCGTGCAAGCCGTACCCAAAGTCGCTACTGCTTGCGGAAAACCCATCTGCGCTAACGCCACCACATCCATATAACCTTCGGTGACAAGCACGTAACCCGCTTCACGTATCGCTTGCCGCGCCTCAAACAAACCATACAGCTCAAAACCCTTTTGAAATAGCGGCGTTTCAGGTGAATTCAAGTACTTCGGTTCACCCTGCTCCAAAATACGACCACCAAAACCTATAACTTGCCCTTTGGTATTGCGAATTGGAAACATGATGCGATCACGAAAACGATCATAGCGCTTGCGTCCACCGCCCTCTTCTTCGCTTTTATCGATTACGAGACCAGCCTCAACCAAAGGCGGCGCTGCATAATCAGGGAAAACTGCGCGCAAGCCATCCCAGCCATCTGGCGCATAACCTAACCCGAAACGAGCAGCGATCTCCCCCGTCAAGCCACGCTTTTTCAGGTAGGCAATCGCCCCTTCGGCGCTACGCAATTGTGTACGGTAATGATCGCAGGCTTTGGTCATCACATCAGTTAGTGCTAGACTTTTTGCCTGGACTTCTGCACGTTGAGCAGGGAGTAATTTATCGTCCTCCGGCACGATCATGCCGTTGCTTTGCGCCAAGTCTTTGACTGCATCGACAAAGCTCAATCCCGAATATTCCATCAAAAATCCGATGGAAGTGCCGTGCGCACCGCAACCGAAACAATGATAAAACTGCTTAGTCGGGCTTACCGTAAAGCTAGGAGATTTCTCGTTGTGAAACGGACACAATCCCATATAGTTTGCGCCGCCTTTTTTCAACTGCACGTACTTACCCACCACATCGACAATATCAACGCGGGCGAGCAAATCCTGAATAAAGGTTTGAGGAATCAAAGCGGCAAACTAAGTGACAAAGAGCAAAACAAGAAATATCAACGAGACAACAAGGCTGCTTTTACCAAACCAGAGACCACGGTCATATCAGCGCGGCCCGCCAATTTCGGCTTCAATATTGCCATCACTTTACCCATATCCTGCGCACCAGTTGCGCCACTCGCGGCGACAGCAGCAGCAACTTCTGCCTGCATTTCTGCATCGGTCAAACCAGCGGGCATATAGGCAGACAGAATAGCCAGCTCTGCTTTTTCGATATCTGCCAAATCCTGGCGATTACCGACCTCAAATTGTGTGATGGAATCTTTGCGCTGCTTAATCATTTTTTCTATGATGGCGAGCACCAATGTGTCGGTCAATTCAATTCGCTCATCCACTTCTTTTTGCTTCATGGCGGCAGTAATCAAGCGTATCGTGCCCAGCTTTGTCGTCTCTTTGGCACGCATTGCTGATTTCATGTCTTCGGTGATTTGATCTTTTAAGCTCATGGAATTTCCTGACAGTAGAATAAGTACAAAAAATTGACTTAACTCCGCTTAGCTAAGTGCGATTTAATGCAAATTGATAAAAACAACAAAGCCCGCTGCGTATTACCGGAGCGGGCATGCTAAAGCTAAATACTAATGCATTTTTGAATGGCACTGCTAGCAGCACCAAACGAAATTAATACATCTTTTTAGGCAATTGCTGACTACGAATGCGTTTGTAGTGGCGTTTTACTGCGGCTGCCAGCTTGCGCTTGCGCTCGGCAGTTGGCTTCTCGTAAAACTCGCGTGCGCGCAATTCGGTCAAGAGACCGGTCTTTTCGATGGTGCGCTTGAAGCGACGCATAGCGACTTCGAACGGCTCGTTTTCTTTAAGGCGAATTGTGGTCATTTAAGTTCGGAACCAATGAAAAATTTATAGGAAGAACGAGATAATAGCAGAGTTTTCAGGCGTTTGGAAGTAGCTTGATTAAATCTTACGCAATCTTGTGCAAAAAAGTAATCGCAAACCTGCTTTACTGGGATTACCAAAACTCAAAAACCACATCGTAAAATTCAATATTTTAGGGAGTATAGTTAAAAACCATAGCTATTGTCCAAATAATGCCTGGACAAATAAAAATACAGCAGGCAGTACCTTAGTCCGATAAAAAAACAACGTCAGTCTTTTATTATTAAATCAAACTTTAGTCGAACCTGCTAATCAACCGCATTACCCGCAGCAACGCCCGATGCCCAGGCCCATTGGAAGTTATAGCCACCTAGCCAACCAGTCACATCAACCGCCTCGCCAATAAAATATAAGCCGGGAACATTTTTCACCATCATGCTTTGCTGCGATAGCTCGCGTGTATCAACCCCGCCGCGCGTCACCTCAGCTTTACGATACCCTTCCGATCCGTTCGGGATTAATTGCCAGCGATTGATGCTGTCACCCACTTGGCGCAGGCGCTTGTCGCTCATATCCGCCACTCTGGCATCGCCTGCAAAACCATTTGCAGTCAGCAATCCATCCACCAGCCGCGCAGGTAAATGCTGCGCCAGATGATTGGATAAATTCTTCTTGATGCTAGCTTTACCGGTGATTAACTCCTCCGCGATATCAATTTCTGGCAGCAAATTAACGGTAATAGATTGCCCTGCCTGCCAGAAACTAGATATCTGCAATACCGCCGGACCAGACAAGCCGCGATGGGTAAACAATAAATCCTCACGAAATACTGCTTTATTCTTTTTCTCGCCTGTTTCTATATCAACTTCCAGCGAAATACCAGATAAGGGTACAAACGGCTCCCACGTTTTGGCATCGAACGTCAGCGGGACTAATGCTGGACGGGGCTCAACAATTTTCAAGTCAAATTGCCTTGCAATTTTGTATGAAAATTCTGTTGCGCCAATTTTAGGAATCGATAAGCCACCAGTCGCAATCACTAGCTGCTTTGCTGTGATAGCGCCTTGCTCGGTCTGAATCAAGAATCCGTCATCAATATGCTGGACCTCAAGAACTTTGCACGGCATGCGCCATTGCACCTTACCGGCATCGCATTCCGACTTCAGCATAGAAATAATGTCTTCGGCGCTGTTATCACAAAATAATTGCCCCTTGTGTTTCTCGTGGTAGGCGATGTGATGACGTTTGATCAATGCCAAAAAATCTTGTGGGGTGTAGCGCGATAAAGCGCTTTTACAAAAATGCGGATTCTCAGATAAGAAATTATTCGGCCCCGCTTGCAGGTTTGTGAAGTTGCAGCGCCCGCCGCCAGAAATACGGATTTTTTCTGCCAACTTGCTGGCATGGTCGACCAGCAACACTTTTTTGCCATGCTGTCCAGCAACGGACGCACACATCATGCCCGCCGCGCCTGCGCCAATGACGACGACATCATATTGTTTGCCAGGGTTACTGGATATGCCGGAAGGCTTGGGTGTGATGCTGACGGAGTCGTTCATTTTTATTTTCTTACTTAGATAGTAGAAGCGATTACATAGAAGCCATGATTGTAGCCGATGAGCAAGTCAGTCACGGACAAGCCAATATACTCCCCATCATTTTTATAAAAAATCTCTTGCAGACCAATGATTATATGGACAATTAAATATACATCTACCCAGTATATTAATTTAACGCATTTGAATAAATGATCACTAAGCTCGCAAAATCAGAAAAACGCCCTTTGACTTTGTTAAAAACATGTCCGCAATGATTGTTCACGTAAGTCCCCGCTATTCTTATTTAAAACACGTTTCAATATCAGCAAGATGGCCTCATAAGATTCCCGCATATCAATATTCTGTTTTAAATCCGCAACGTAATTTACACATATTGACGAAATTTGAAGACAAGATTAACTAAATCTTGACTTGACTTACGCAAGAAGAGATAACAGAAACATCGGTGACGCAAACGATTGCGCTGTCGGTCACAAAATCAATGTAACGAGTTCGATAACGATGCTTTGAGCGAATGTGTAAAGAAACTACCCACACGCTGCTTTGAACACTCATCCAATGGGTAGATGCCCTCCCCCGGCCACCCGATCTGATGCGATTTAATCTGATGTAAATGTAATTCCGTAGATGTAACTCGATGTGACTTGATCTGACTTGATGTGAAAATTACTTAACCTGAAGGATGAAATCAAATGCCTAAACCGACTATTAAGTTAAGCCTGCTCGCGATCGCTGTTGCGACAGCTTTCCCGATGCACGCAGCGATGGCGCAGACCGCGCCTGCATCAACCGACGCCAAAACTGATCCGACTAAATTGGAAACAGTGATCGTTACCGCCAACCGCCGCTCAGAAAATATCAAAGAAGTACCGATGTCGATCTCTGCCATCAAAGGTGAGGCACTCGATACTTACAACGCAGCAGGTATGGATATTCGCTTCCTCGCCTCCCGCGTGCCAAGTTTGAATATTGAATCGGATTTTGGCCGCACTTTCCCACGTTTTTATATCCGTGGTCTGGGCAACACTGATTTCGATTTGAATGCATCCCAACCAGTTGGTCTGATCTATGATGACGTAGTACAAGAGAGCCCGATTCTCAAAGGCTTCCCCGTGTTTGACGTTGATCAGGTTGAAGTTTTGCGTGGCCCGCAAGGTACTTTGTTCGGACGTAACTCACCAGCCGGTGTAGTAAAGTTTGAATCCACCAAACCAACCGGTGTCTTTGAAGGCTATGGCAATGCAGGCTTCGGCAATTATGGTGCCGTTAATCTGGAAGGTGCTGTCAACGTACCATTGAATAGCGATTGGGCATTGCGCGTTTCCGGACAATCCCAAACCCGTGATGACCGCGTGACCAATCCACGCTCGACCGGTACCAAGACACTGGAAGGTTACGACGACAAAGCTGCACGTATCCAGTTAGCCTACAAAAATAGTGGTTTCAGCGCTTTGTTTAATGTGCATGGCCGCGACATGTCCGGCAATGCTACCTTGTTCCGCGCCAATATCATTCAAAAAGGTACGAATAACATCGTCCCTGGTTTCGATTATTCCGTCTATCCTACTGACGGTATCAACAAGCAGACACTCAACTCCAGCGGCGCCAGCATGCGTCTGCGCTGGGATTTAGATGGCATGACTCTTTACTCCGTCACTGGTTACGACAAAGCCAGAGTGTATAGCCGCGCTGACGTTGATGGTGGTTATGGCGCTTCATTTGCATTGCCGATGGGGCCTGGATTTATTCCATTCCCGTCAGAAACAGCCGACGGCATTCCTGATTTGAAACAAATCACTCAAGAATTCCGGGTACAGTCCAATACCAAAGATCCGCTGCAATGGATTGCTGGTGTGTACTACTTTAAAGAAGATATCCAGGTCGATAGTTTTGACTACAATTCTTTAGCTGGCAATGTACAAGATGGCTATGCAAATCAACATCAGCATTCCAAATCCTGGGCAACTTTTGGCTCGCTTAATTATGCGGTCAATGACAAGTTAAAATTGCGTGGCGGTGTGCGTTATACCAGCGATAAAAAAGACTTTGATGCACAACGTTTTGTGACTCCAGGCGGTGGTGCAGGCACAGCGCAACTGACAGCACATCCTAGCTCTACCAACGTCAGCTGGGATTTGGGTGCGAACTATGCAGCTGATGCACAAACCAACTTCTTTGGACGTATTGCAACCGGCTATCGCGCACCAAGTATCCAGGGTCGCGTACTGTTTGGTAATGATATCTCAGTTGCAAACCCAGAGAAAAATCTATCGTTTGAAGCTGGTGTGAAGAAGGACATTCTTGACAATACTGCCCGTATCAGCGCAACCGTATTCCAATACACCGTTAAAGATCTGCAATTGACAGCAGGTAGCGGCAGCGTGAATCAAAACAAACTGGTCAATGCAGATAAAGCAACCGGTCAAGGTTTTGAACTGGAACTGCAAGCCAACTTAAACCGCAATTGGAAAACCACGTTCGGTACCAGCTATAACGAAACCGAAATCAAGGATGCCAAATTATTTGTCGCACCTTGCGGTAACGGCTGTACTGTCACCAATCCTGCTGGCCCAGTGGCCGGTACAGTACTCATCGGTGGCAATCCATTACCACGAGCACCGAAGTGGGTTGGTAACTTTACGCTGAAATACACGACACCAATTGCCAATGGCGATCTGTATGTATTTACCGATTGGGCATACAAAGATACTTACAATATGTTCTTGTATGAAGCAAAAGAATACACAGCGAAGTCTTTGTTAGAAGGCGGATTGCGTGTGGGTTACAAATGGGGTGATGGTAAATATGAAGTCGCTGCTTATGGCCGCAACATCACGAACAAGCAACAAGTCATCGCCGCAATTGACTTCAATAATTTAACAGGTATTTTGAATGAGCCACGCAGCTATGGTATCCAGTTGAAGGCAAATTTCTAATTGATTTGAAGTCTTTATAAAAATCGACTAGATGCTAGTCAAAAAAACGCCGGATTTAATCCGGCGTTTTTATTTGTGCAGCGACGATCAGTCACTTAACGATTTAACCCAGATTTTCCATTGGAACAGCGACAAGTGTGCCTTTGGCGAACTGACTGGCTAGACGCGACGACGACGCAAGCTGCATATTGCTAGGAGGAGCAACAACGCCAGGCAGTTCGCCAAAGGTGCAATTGTCGCTGTAGCGCTCCCACTCAAATCGCGGTCGTGCTATCCCTCTAAACACCGCATGCCGTCTGCGTTTCTGTGAAGTGGTAGCGGTCTAATGGAAAATCTGGGTTTAAACATTCAGGTATTCACCGTGCGCTGTTTCAATAATTTTGCCACCGAGATACAGTGCTCAAGCTGATCAGCAATATTCGCAGGGACAGGAATATCACCTGCCAATACCGACCTGATCCAGTGTGCCGTCGTTATAGCATCACAAGTCTCCGGCGTATCGGGTAAGTCACCGGACAAACTTTGATGTGTCTGTACCAATGTCGTGCATTCGCCTTCGTGAAACCAATCAATCTGCTGCGCTCGCCCTGTGCTGGCAACCGTTTCGCCCTCAGTACCACGCATTAAAAATGCATCGCCACGCTCATGCGGCGCACTGTGAGAAAAATACTCGCGCAGCATAATCTGATATTCGGGGTGCGTATAAGACGTCAAGCGCAAGGCGGCGCTAGTAAATGGCTGCAAGATTTTCACCAGCGTGTGGGTAGAATTGCGCACGCCAAGAATACGGCGCATCGCCAAGATGCGCGTCATGTCTGGCGACAATATATTGATCGGCATAAAAGCGGGTTCTCGCTGCGCCATCAAGGCTTCGGCTTCTGCGGCAGAAGTCGCTAACGGTGTACCAAGTGCCTGAAAAATTTCAGCAGTCGTCACGCGTCCGGCATCTTTTAAGACCCCATGTACCAACACCGGCACCCCTTGTCGCGCCAATAGCAAGGCCAGCAAAGGCGTTAAGTTTGCTTTTTTGCGAGCACCGTTATAGCTTGGGATCAGTACAGGGACGTAATCGCTATCAAGTGGCGCAGTCAAACGCACTACGGCATCTTGCGCAGCGGCCATAAAACCGGCAATCTCTTTGACCGACTCGCCTTTAATCCGCATCGCTAATAAGATGCCGCCCATTTCTAAATCTGAAACCCGGCCTTCCAGCATGGCGCTGTACAGCAGTTGCGCATCTTCTTGCGACATACTGCGCGCACCTTCCTTACCACGTCCGATTTCTTTGATAAACCGGGCTGCAGGGAAAGCCTCTTTATTAGAGGACTGATTGATAGAGTGATCTGTATTTGTCATCTGTATAGCTTACACCGAAGGTACGCCAACGAGCAAACCGCTCGGCAATCATGGGAAAGTAGCTATTATATTTAAGCAGGTACGGGCGCTGCACGCTGCACTATCATCTTCTTCAACTCAGGTACGCAAGAGCCGCAGCTCGTGCCACATTTTAAGCGCGATTGTAAACCTGCCAGCAACTCATCTGGCGTGCTATCCGATGTGCCACCCATCAGCGTCAATGCTCGATTGATTTCGGTATCTGCAACGTTTAAACAATTGCAGACAATTTTGCCGCGCACCGCAAAACCTTGCGGCGCGCTGGTGCTTGGCATCAGTAGTAAACGACCTAATTTGGCGACCGGTTCCTGATCAGTTAAATAGGCTTTGAGCCAACCCTCGGCCGAGATATCTCCCGCCAATGACACCGCTGCGAGAGCGCCGTCTTTGACCGTGATATGTCGAGCATTGCCGCGTCTGGCATCGTCATAACGCAAGACCTGCTCACCTGCAATGCCGAACAATTGTTCTATCTGCTGTATCAGTTCTGGTGCGGCAGCGACATCATCAGCAGCGCGGAAAATAATGCCGGTTTTTTCACGTCCGAAAGGGATGCAGGTCGCATAGGCAAACTGACGCATGAATGGACGTAAGGCTTGCTGCAACTGGAATACTTGCTCAGGCTCGGCCCAGGCAAACGCAACAAAGCGCCAAGGTAAATCTGCTTTCACAATTTTGACCGCCGCAGCTTTGAGCTCCGGTTGCTTCGAGCTTGGATCTATCGCTGGCGAAGTCAGTGTGTTCACACCATAAGCAGCATTGTCACCGTGGCCGCGACCCGATACATATTCTTCACCCCAATGCATCGCAACAAAAACCTGTCCGGCACGCATTTCATCACTTTCTTGTGCGGCAAAAATCTGTGAGCCGCGCTTGTTAGTCACATGTACCAGATCACCATTTTTTAGCTGACGTCTTTCCATATCTTGTTTAGTCATCGCAATACCCGGCTCAGCAGCGTGTGCAAATAGCTGTGCTACCGTGCCAGTACGACTCATGCCATGCCATTGGTCGCGCAAACGTCCGGTATTGAGTTGAAACGGATGGCGCGCATCAACCTTATCTTTTACTGGCTGATATACCGTATTGACAAAGCTAGCGCGACCGCTGGTAGTTGGAAAAATACCGTCCTCGTATAAACGCAATTTGCCTTGGCTGGCACCCTCCGCGTAGGGCCATTGCTGGGAACCGACAGTTTCTAAAATCGCATACGACAAACCGGTAATATCCAAATCACGACCGCGTGTACTTTCGCGATGTTCGTTCCAGACTTGCTCAGGCGTTTCGTAAGGGAATATTGAGGTAGTTTTACCCATCAAAACTTCCAGCTTACGAGCAAACAAGGTGGCGATTTCCCAATCATGTTTGGTCTCGCCCGGTTTATCCAACGCTGGATTAACACGCGTGATGCGGCGCTCCGAATTGGTGACGGTTCCAGACTTCTCTGCCCAGGTGGTGGCAGGTAATAAGATGTCCGCAAAAGGCACGGTGGCAGTCGTGCTGTAGGCCTCCTGCACGATGACTAACTCGGCCTTGTTTAGAGCAGCGCGAATAAGATTTTGCTCTGGCATTGATTGCGCAGGGTTGGTACAAACAATCCAGATAATTTTGATCTCACCGGCAAGCACGGCATCGAAAAGCTCCACCGCCGTTTTACCCGGCGTGGGGGGAACCTCGTCTACGCCCCAGAGTGCAGCAACCTCGGCACGGTGTTCAGGATTAGACAAATCTCTGTGACCCGACATCAGATTGGCCATACCTCCGACCTCGCGTCCGCCCATGGCGTTGGGTTGACCGGTTAGAGAGAAAGGGCCTGCGCCGGGCTTACCGATCTGATGTGTTGCCAGATGCAGATTAATCAACGCTGCGTTTTTTGTCGTACCCGATGCGGATTGATTCAGTCCTTGGCAATACAAAGAGAGCGTCGCCTTGGATTGTCCAAACCAGCGCGCCGCCTGCACCAGATCCGCCTCGCTAATGCCGCAAGTTTGCGCGACAAATTTTGGTGTGTAATCTCTTACGGTTTGTTTCAGTTGAGCGAAGCCCTCGGTATGTGCTGAAATGTAATCAAGATCGACTAAGTCTTCCCACAAACACAAATGCAGCATCCCATTGAACAACGCAACATCGGTGCCCGGTAAGATCGCTAAAAACAAGTCGGCATCGCGGGCTGTGTCGGTACGGCGCGGATCAGCGACGATCACTTTAAGTTGCGGATTATTTTTTCTGGCATCTTCAATCCGGCGATATAAAATCGGATGCGCATAGGCCGTGTTGGAGCCGACAATAAAAATGACCTCAGCCAGATCAATATCTTCATAGCAGGCAGGTGGCGCATCGGCACCTAAGGTTTGCTTATAGCCGGCGACCGCGCTGGACATACACAAGCGCGAATTGCTATCGATATTATTCGTACCAATCAAACCCTTGGCGAGCTTATTGAAGACGTAATAATCTTCCGTCAGCAATTGTCCTGAGACATACAAGGCCACGCTATTGGGGCCGTGCGCTTTGATCGTAGTGGCAAACTGCTCTGCCATATTTTGCAACACATCATCCCAAGCTACTTGCACACGAGGCTGGTCGCGGGCAGATCGCATCTCGGGATACAGAGCGCGGGTTTGTCGCTGGATTGCAGGTTGCGCTGACAAATGCAAAGTGCTGCCCTTACTGCACAAGCGTCCAAAGTTGGCAGGATGTTTGGGATCACCACGTACGCCAATGACTTGCCGTTGTTTAGAAGCGTCCTCCTCAGTCTCAATAATAACGCCGCAACCGACCCCGCAATAGCAACAGGTGGAGAGGGTTTCGGTCATGTTTTTACCTTTTTTGATGATTACCTGAAGCACTGAACAAGTAGATTCAATACATACACAGATTAAATATACTCATTACCAGTATTTTTTATTGTCCATATATTCTCTGGACAATCAGGCTATTTTTATAAAAATGAGGGGGAGTATAGTCAATTTCACCCTATAACTTGGGAATGTTTGTGAGTTCTCGTAATTTTTTGTACAAATTACAAACTTAAAAATCACGTAGTGACTAAACTCATTGCTCCAGCTACATCCAGCCCCAGACTTTTCAGCTCGCCAGCATCTAAAAAAATCTGCTCATTCTCCACCTTGATACTAAATTTTTGCGTACATCCTTCATCGGGTGACACCGCACAACCCGTCTGCAGTTCGATATTCCAGTTATGTAGCGGGCAAGCGACTTTTTCACCGAAAACGATGCCCTGAGAAAGTGGCCCGCCTTTATGCGGACACTTGTCCAGCAACGCAAACACTTTATTCTCGCTATTGCGAAAAATGGCGACGTCCGGTTTGGCACTGCGGGCGACGATGCGGGCGCCTAAAACCGGAACGTCATCGACTTTGCAAATCGGTTTCCATTGTTGAGACATGGTGTTTCCTTTCGGTTCAACGATTTTTCTGCTCTTGGTTCAGGACGCAGATAAGGTTTCAAACTGCCGCGTATCGACTTGCGCTTTTTCTGGTTCATGCCAAGGATCGGATTCGCCTTCCAAAGAAAACAACAAGCGCTGATATAAATCTTTACGACGCTCTTCATCTTCCAATACTGCTTGTTTGACATGATCAAGACCGACGCGCGCGATGTAATGCACGGTGCGCTCCAAATACCAACCTTCTTCACGGTACAGTTGCAAAAACGCGCCGGAATATTCCATTACTTCTTCATGCGTTTTCAGCTTCACCAGAAATTGTGCGACCTCGGTTTTGATACCTCCGTTGCCACCGACATAAATCTCCCAGCCCGAATCGACGCCAATCACACCGACGTCTTTGATTCCTGCCTCGGCGCAATTACGTGGACAACCCGACACCGCCAGTTTGACTTTATGCGGCGAATACATCAGTCCCAGTTCACGCTCCAATTGTTGTCCCATCAAGGTCGAGTTTTGCGTACCGAAGCGACACCATTCGCTACCGACACAAGTCTTCACCGTGCGCAAACCCTTGGCGTAGGCCAAACCGGATGGCATTCCCAAGTCATGCCAGACTTCACGCAGATCTTCTTTTTTCACGCCAAGTAAATCGATCCGTTGACCGCCCGTTACCTTCACCGTCGGGATATTAAATTTATCTACGACATCGGCAATCCGGCGCAAATCGCGGGCATTGGTCTCGCCACCCCACATACGCGGAATGACAGAGTAAGTGCCATCTTTTTGAATATTGGCATGCGAACGTTCGTTGATGTAGCGCGATTGCGGATCATCAATCGCCTCACGCGGCCAGGTAGAAATCAAATAATAATTGATCGCTGGCCGACAAGACGAACAGCCGTTTGGTGTGCGCCATGCCATGGTTTGCATGGTGGAGATGACCGTCAACAGCTTCTCTTTTTTGATCGCGTCACGGACTTCCTGATGCGTATGATCGGTACAGCTACACATGGCTTTGGCTTTATTCGGTTTGGAATAATCGCCACCCGCGGTGAACATAATGATCTGCTCCACCAATCCCGTGCATGAGCCGCAAGAGGCTGATGCCTTGGTATGTTTGCGCACATCTTCCAGCGTAAACAAGCCCTTCTCTTTAATCGCTTTAACGATGGCACCTTTACACACACCATTGCAACCGCAGACTTCGGCGGTATCTGGCATGGCAGCCGCCTTGGTAAAACCTTCATGTCCGACATCGCCAGGTCGACCGGTATTGGATTCGCCAAACATCAATGTGTCGCGAATCTCTGAGATGTTCTTACCTTCACGCAGCAGAGAGAAATACCAGCTTCCGTCCACCGTATCACCGTACAAACAAGCACCAATCAGCTTGTCATCTTTAAGCACCAGTTTTTTGTAGACGCCACCTATCGGGTCGGACAAAATAATTTCTTCGGTATCTTTGCCACCCATAAATTCACCGGCAGAAAACAAATCAATGCCAGTGACTTTGAGTTTGGTAGAGGTGACGGATCCCTGATAACGACCGATGCCAAAGTTGGCTAAATGGGTCGCACATACTTTGGCCATTTCAAACAAAGGTGCAACTAAACCGTACACCGTACCGCGATGATTGACGCATTCACCGACGGAATAAATCCTTGGATCGTAGGTTTGCATGGTGTCATTGACGATGATGCCCCGGTTGCAATAAATGCCTGCGGATTCTGCTAATGCGGTGTTGGGACGAATCCCGACTGCCATCACAATCAGCTGTGCGGGAATTTCTAGACCGTCCGAGAAGCGAATCGCTTTGGCGTGACCATGTTCGTCGCCGATAATCGCTTCTGTATTTTTTTCTAATAAGAAGTTGAGGCCGCGATCTTCCAGTGATTTTCTTAGCATGCCACCGGCGACTGGATCTAATTGTCTGTCCATCAACCAACCTGGCAAATGCACAACGGAGACATCCATGCCGCGCAACTTCAGACCATTCGCCGCTTCTAATCCCAGCAAGCCGCCGCCAATCACTACCGCATGTTGATGCTGGGTCGCCGCCTCTATCATGGTGTTGGTGTCGTGGATGTCACGATAGGCAATCACTCCTTTTAAATCTTTGCCCGGCACTGGCAACATAAATGGCGTAGAGCCAGTTGCCAGTAATAAGCGATCGTATTCGGTCTGAGTACCATCCTCGGCAATCACCAGACGCTTTACCCGATCAATCTTGACGATCTTTTTACCCAGATGCAGAGTGATATTGTTTTGCTCGTACCAATCCACATCATTAAGCATGATGTCTTGTATCGTCTGTTCACCTGCCAGAACGGGGGATAATAATATCCGGTTGTAATTGGCATACGGCTCTGCGCCGAACACGGTAATGTCATACAGATCAGGTGCGATCTTCAGTAATTCTTCTAGGGTGCGGACGCCGGCCATACCGTTGCCTACCATCACCAACTTAAGCTTTTTCATTCATTACTCCTCAAATCACTGTCTGCCAGCGAACACAGAACATCTGTCTCTATGTCAGTTTTGTAATACGTTTAAGCTGCATCTTTTGATGGATGCGATTGCCTGTGATACAAAAACTCCAACACGGCACTGCGATATTCGGCGTACTGCGGATTTTGTGACAGCTCTACCCGTTCGCGTGGCCGGTCTAATTTCACACTGAGAATTTCACCAATGGTCGCTGCCGGACCGTTGGTCATCATCACGATACGATCAGATAGCAAGACTGCCTCGTCCACATCATGCGTCACCATCACGACCGTGGATTGGGTTTTGGCGACAATCTTCAACAGTTCGTCTTGTAAGTGGGCGCGGGTGAGTGCATCGAGTGCGCCGAAAGGCTCATCCATCAGTAAAACTTTGGGCTCGATGGCGAGGGCGCGGGCGATACCGACGCGTTGCTTCATCCCGCCGGAGATTTCATTCGGACGCTTTTTTTCTGCATGGGTTAAACCAACCAGTGCCAGTGCTTGCATGGTGCGTTTTTGTAGTTTGGTTTTATTTTCGGCTGCGCCAAAAACTCGCTCGACTGCCAGATAAATATTTTCATAGCAGGTCAACCAAGGCAGCAAAGAATGGTTTTGAAATACCACCCCACGCTCTGGTGATGGGCCGGAAATTTCTCTGTGCGCACAAAGCAAAGTACCGGATGTGGCGACAGTTAAGCCAGCAATCAAATTGAGCAAAGTGGATTTACCGCAACCAGAGTGACCAATCAGAGTAATAAATTCGCCTTTGCGGACTTTGAGATTAATGTCACGCAGCGCATGGAAACTACCTTTTTTGGTATTGAACATCATCTCGACTTGATTAACTTCAATATATTTTTGATCGCCCGCAGGGTCTTTAGATTGTTCTTCTATCGTGAGGAGTTCGGATGCGGTCATGACGATACCTCTTCATAAGTAAAAGCACGAGCAATAGCGACTAAAATTTGTTCCAAAACCAAACCGACTAAACCAATCACAACAATCGCAATGATGATGTGGGGAACGTTGAGATTATTCCATTCATCCCAGACCCAAAATCCGATACCGACGCCGCCAGTCAACATCTCTGCTGCAACAATGACGAGCCAGGCAGTACCAATCGCAAGACGCACACCTGTCAACATATAGGGCAATACCGAGGGGAATAAAATCTTGGTAATAATCTTCCATTCAGATAAGTTAAGTACCCGCGCTACGTTCATATAATCTTGTGGTACTCGCTGTACGCCAATCGCCGTGTTGATAATCATCGGCCAGATGGAGCAGATAAAAATAGACCAGATTGCAGCAGGGTCAGCCGACTTAAATACCAGCAAACCGATAGGCAACCATGCCAAAGGTGAGACCGGTTTTAACAAGCTGATGATAGGATTAAACATGCCCGATAAAAACCGGAATCGGCCGATCATAAAACCCAACGGTATGCCGACGACGGCCGCCAGACCAAAGCCTAGAGCGACGCGTTTGAGGGACGCATAAATATTCCAACCTATGCCTTGATCGTTTGGTCCGTTGCGATAAAACGGGTCTGAAAAAAGATGGATAGCCTCTTGCAAAGTGACCCATGGGGATGGGAAGGAGGTCGTTTTAAATGCGATGATTTCCCATACCAGCACTAAAAAACCAATACCAAGTAATGGTGGCAAAACACTGAGAAAAAATGGCCGCATGGAGCGTTGTTTTGACGCCTTCTTTTCAGGTTTTTCTTTGCTCCCTGTATTTTCTATGCTCGGCATGGCGGTAACCTCTTTTACTTCATCAGCAAACTTTGCGATGGATACTTGCTCTACGTTTGTCGTATCGCTCACAACACCATTAACGCCCTGGACCAGTGTGCTCATGACGACTCCTAAGCCTTAATCTTGAACGCTGCGGCATAGGCTGCTGGATTTTTCCCATCCCATACTGTGCCGTCGATCAGCTTGCTACTACGCATCGCCTCTTTTGGCACACTGACTTTTGCCATCGCCGCCGCATCTTTATAAACATCGATACGATTCACTGCTTTGGCAACCGCCAGATAATCAGGATCAGTCTTCAGCAAACCCCAGCGTTTGTGCTGGGTCAGGAACCACATGCCATCGGACAGATAAGGGAAATTGACCACACCATCATTAAAGAACTTCATGTAGTTAGGATCGTCCCAAGTTTTGCCCAAACCATTTTGATAGCGACCTAAAATACGCTGATTGATCACGTCAACTGAGGTGTTGACATAAGACTTATCTGCGATGGTTTCTGCCATCTTATTTTTGTTGGTCAGTGAAGCATCGATCCAGCGGCCAGCTTCTAGAATAGCGGCGGTCATCGCTCTGGCAGTATTCGGATTTTTTTGGACAAACTCAGCAGTGGTGCCCAACACTTTTTCTGGATGATCTTTCCAGATATCTTGTGTCGTTGCAGCAGTGATGCCAATGCCATCGGCAATTGCGCGATGGTTCCATGGCTCGCCAACGCAATAGCCATCCATATTGCCGACACGCATATTGGCAACCATTTGCGGTGGCGGTACGGTGATGACTTTGGCATCCTTCATCGGATTGATGCCATAGGTCGCTAGCCAGTAATACAACCACATCGCGTGCGTACCGGTAGGGAAAGTCTGCGCGAAGGTGTATTCGCGTTTATCCATTTGCATTAGCTTTGCTAGACCGGGGCCATCAACTGCGCCTTTATCTGCCAGCTTTTTGGACAGGGTGATTGCCTGACCATTATTGTTTAAGGTCATGAGGACATTCATGTCTTTTTTGGTACCACTGACACCCATTTGCACGCCATAAATCAAGCCATACAAACAATGTGCCGCATCGAGTTCGCCATTGACTAATTTGTCACGTACGCTAGCCCAGGAGGATTCTTTGCTCGGTATGATTTTGATGCCGTATTTTTTATCAAAGCCCAGCACCGATGCCATGACCACCGAAGCGCAATCAGTCAGTGGGATGAAGCCAATACGGACTTCTTCTTTTTCCGGCTTGTCGGAACCTGCTGCCCACACACCGCCTGTCGATAAACCCATCATGCTAGCTCCTGCAAGTAAGCTGGCACTTTGCACAACGCTACGACGCTTGAGATTGATTGCCTGATCATCGTGACCGCCTTCATTATTGTCGGAATGAGTTATTGCGTCGCTACTTGCTTGCTTGATTGCCTGCTTTCGTACCTGCTTCGGTGTTTTGTGATTCGACATAATTGTGCTCCAGCATAAAAAATCGGGACAAAAAAAAGGCGCCTGACCAGCAAACTCAAAAGAGTTGCATGGAAAGACACCTTTGTCTGATACGAACCGACCGCCGTTAGCCTGATTCGCAATTGCGCCATCGTTGGCGCTTGCTATTCCTAATGCAAATGCCGTGCCATGGTTTTTTTCAGGATTTTTCTACATTTAAAGCGTTTAAAATATCCTTTTACCAATAAAAATTGATTTAAATTCGCTGACTGCACGTAAATGCGGCACTTAATTTGTGCGGCGCACTATTTTTGTACGCATCAAAATCAGCCCAGAAGATCGGCGACATCCAACATACGCTGCGCCAGATCGACCAGTTTCAGGTTTTTTTCCATCGCTTGCTTGCGCAGTTTTTGATACGCATCGTTCTCTGACAAATGGTAGCGCTCCATCAACAAACCTTTGGCGCGTTCGATGGTTTTGCGCTCTGCCAGCTTCGCCTTGGTATCCGACAGCTCGGAACGCAACTTTTGATCCGCATTGAAGCGCGCCATCGCAACATCCAGCACTGGCTTAATACGTTCGGCATGCAAGCCAGCGACGACATAGGCAGAAACGCCCGCTTCCATCGCGGCAGCCATATTGGATTGATTGCCGTCCTCGGTGAACAAGACGATGGGTCTGGGCGCGTCGCGGGTCGCCAGCACCATGTGTTCCAGCACATCGCGTGAGTCGGATTCTGCATCAATAATGATCATGTCGGGCTGTAACTGCGCGATGCGATCTATCATGTAGAAATCGCCTGGAATAGAGGCAATGATGTTATAGCCAGCTTGCAGTAAGCCAATGCGCAAGGCTCGTGAGCGCGCCAACTGCGCCTGTACCTGCGGGTCTTGCTCATCCTCATGCAAGACGACCGTGTTCACCACCACAATCTTGAGGCTGGGTGGGGTTGCACCAGAATCTGTAGGCTTACGGTTGGTCATCTGATCCCAATGCTTGCTGGTAGTATTGCTAGTAGTCGCTATAATTCTGGTCTTGCGCGAAATTGGCATGTTCTGTTGAACACACTTGTTGGGAACAGACATGCAAGAATCGCTCCACTCTGTTACAAATTACCAGAAAAAAATCTATGATCGTTCTTGGCATTGAATCTTCTTGTGACGAAACCGGTCTCGCTTTGTATGACACCGAGCACGGTTTATTGTCGCATGCCTTGCACTCACAAATTGCGATGCATCAAGAATACGGCGGTGTGGTGCCAGAGCTGGCATCGCGTGATCATATTCGTCGCGCCATTCCTTTGTTAGAAGAGGTGCTGAGTGATGCCGGGTTGTCACGTGACCAGATTGACGCGATTGCCTATACCCAAGGCCCTGGTCTGGCAGGTGCTTTATTAGTAGGCGCATCGGTTGCTTGCGGACTTGGCCTAGCCTTGGATAAGCCAGTCTTAGGTATACATCACCTTGAAGGACACCTGCTGTCGCCTCTATTGGCGAGTAAGCCGCCGGAATTTCCATTTATTGCTTTGCTGGTATCCGGTGGTCATACGCAATTGATGCGGGTAGATGGTGTAGGCCAGTATCAGTTATTGGGAGAAACGCTGGACGATGCCGCCGGCGAAGCTTTCGACAAATCTGCCAAGCTGCTTGGTTTAACTTATCCAGGCGGCCCTGCGATTTCGCGTTTAGCCGAATCTGGCGATCCATTGGCGTATAAATTCCCACGTCCGATGTTGCACTCCAAAGATTTAAACTTCAGTTTTTCCGGCTTGAAGACAGCCGTACTGACCGTCGTCAAAAATCACCCTAACTCGGTCAATGGATTGCTTGGTGATCAAGACAAAGCCAATATTGCACGTGGTTTTGTGGATGCTTTGGTGGATGTACTGGTAGCAAAATGCGTCACTGCGATGAAAGAGCATGGGATGAAACGGCTGGTGATTGCCGGCGGCGTCGGTGCTAACTCACAGCTACGCAGCGCACTCAATGCCGCCGCACAGAAAAAACGCTTTCAGGTTTTTTATCCAGAGCTGGAATTCTGTACCGACAACGGCGCGATGATCGCTTTTGCGGGTGCCATGAGGCTCAAAAAAAATCCCGCTCTGGCGCAGCGGGACTATAGTTTTAATGTACGGCCTCGATGGCCTTTGCATGAGCTGGCTGCGGCTTAATTCAGCTGGTTGCACTCAATCTGCCGAATGTATAAAGCATAGCCTTACTCAAAAATGGTTATTTGTAGATACCACAACCGATGATGACGTTTTCGTATTTTTCGACATACATCGACTTAGATTCTATTTGTTTACTAATAGGATTCAAGAATCGGTAGTCTTGCCATCCGCTGCCCTTTTTCTTAGCGATCTCAATCCTGTCATTAATGAAGGATTTTCCATCTTCGTCCTTGAGTTCTATCATGTCTTTACCGACCATTTTAGGATTCAAGTGCGCCAAATTTTTTCCCGCCATATCGTAGACGACGACATAGAGATCTTTGTCTGAATACTGCCCATCACGCTTATTGATTTCTGCAACGGTGGCGTCAACGCTGGTTTTTTTCATCGCTGCAATCACCTTTTGCACCATCGCTTTTGCTTCTGTTGCAGTACCATGCTCCGCAGCAGAGGCTGAGTTCAATAGTAGAAAAAAAGAGGCTGCAACTAAGGTGATTGTGGACGAAGCAAATTTCTTAATCATAGTATGTCTCCTGAATGAAAGAAAAAGCAAAAACTACAAATGGCTTAGGCTGCATTGTTAGTATGTCCTAGCTTTTTTATTATCAGACATATCAAGTGCAATGGCGAGGCAAACTTTTCGTCACAGCACGGAGATGACACATCAACAATCAGGCTTTGAAGAAATTTTCTGTGGCGAGATAGGATCAGGTCTTTTTACTACCTAGGCGACTTTCTTTACCGTTAATCAAATTCAGGATATTTTGATAGTGACGGTACACCAATAAAGCGCTCATCACTACAACAGCAGCAAGTTTGATATTCAAGCCAAACATCAAGAAACAATAAAACGGTGCAAACACTGAGGCAATTAAAGCCGCAAGGGACGAATACCGGAACGCAAACGCGATAATTACCCAGGTCGCCAAAGTCGCCAGACCCAACCAAGGATTCAGCGCCAGCAACACACCCAACGCTGTTGCCACACCTTTGCCACCGACAAATTTAAAAAATACCGGCCAAAGGTGTCCGATGAAAACCGCAATTGCGACCAGCGCAACCGCGTTATGATCCAATCCAAATGACGGCCCCAGTTTGATCGCCAACCAAACGGCTAACCAACCTTTAAATCCATCACCCAATAAAGTCAAAATTGCCGCGGGCTTATTACCGCTGCGCAGCACATTAGTAGCACCGGGATTTTTTGATCCATAAGTACGAGGATCAGCAAGCCCAAACGCATGACTGACAACCACCGCAAACGACACGGATCCGATAAGGTAAGCGGCAATCACCGCGAGCAAAGTAGGCATGCAATTCTTTCTTTTGTTCTATTTAAATTAAATATACTCAATACAGTATATTTTAACGTCCAATAATTATCTGGACAATATAGGGTATTTTTACTGATACTCCCCTAACATAGCTAATACAAGCTTTAATCCTCTAACGCGCATTGCACAGAAATCGCCTGCAACAACTCCACCAATAACTGCGGTGCAATTCCCACCAGATACCCGCGCCGGCCGCCGTTGATATAAATTTTTTCCAGCGTCAATATACCCTGCTCTACATACACAGGCATCTGCTTTTTTGTAGCAAATGGAGAAGTGCCTCCGACCAGATAGCCTGAATGCTTTTGCGCAATCTCTGGCTTACAGGGTTCAACTGACTTGCAGCCGATCTGACGCGCCAGATTTTTGGTCGATACCTTGCAGTCGCCATGCATAAGCACAATCAAAGGCTTAGCGGCGTCGTCTTGCATGACCAAGGTTTTGACGACCGCATGCTCATCAACACCCAATTCGCGTGCAGATACAGCGGTACCGCCATGCTCCTCATAGGCATAGGGGTGTTCAGAAAAAACCGCCTTGTGTTTGCGCAGGAACTGCGTGGCCTGCGTCTCGGATACGTGTTCTTTTTTTGCCAAAATAGTCTCTGTCTGTCATACCAAAATCAGAATTAAATTATATCTGGATGATGCTATTGCTCAACAATATTGCCACTAAGTTTATCCCCGTGGATGATGCAACGCATGCAGCTTCTTCAAACGCTCTTTCGCTACATGCGTATAAATTTGGGTAGTTGAGATATCCGAATGCCCCAGCAGCAATTGTACAACCCTCAAATCGGCGCCATGGTTGAGCAGATGGGTGGCGAATGCGTGACGTAAAGTGTGTGGGGATAAGGGTGCCAGTATGCCCGCTTGCGCTGCGTATTTTTTGATCAGTATCCAAAACATCTGGCGTGTCATTGCGCCACCGCGGGCGGTGACGAACAACGCATCGTCTACTTGCTCGTTAAGGATTTGGGCTCTGGCTTCGCTGAGATAACGTTCTATCCACAGTCTGGCGACTTCTCCAAATGGCACTAATCTGGTTTTATTGCCTTTGCCGGTGATGCGCAATACGCCGTCATTTAAGCTCACCTCGATAGATCGTAAGGACACCAGCTCTGTCACGCGCAAACCACAGGCATATAAGACTTCCAGCATCGTCCGGTCGCGCAAACCATAGGTGGTGCTATCGTCTGGCGCTTGCAACAAAGCAACTACCTGTGCCTCGCTTAAAGTATGTGGCAAACGGGTCGCTTGTTTAGCCGATTTAAGACGGGTACAGGGATTCGTGCTGACTAGATTTTGGCGAAACGCAAGTTGATAAAAACGTTTCAGAACAGTGACTCGGCGGTTGGCAGAAGTCGCCTTCGACACCATGTATTTCTGCGCGACATAGCTTGAAATATGATTGTCGTCTGCCTGGTACAAATGCTTTTGATGCTTACTGTATAACCACTCGGCAAAAAAACGCAGATCGCGTCGATAGGCTTCTAAAGAATTTTTCGCGAGACCATCTTCCAACCAGAGAGTGTCGCAAAACTGATCGATTTGTTCTTGTATTTGTGCAGGCAAAACGATAGCAACCGGGGGTTCAGTGGCCGATTCAACTTTTACCGTTCTCACTTCCACAAAGTCTCCTGAGTTGATTTGGTAAAGGTATCTGACACGCCCTCATGTGCCAGCAACCAGCGCTTTACACCCAGATGGAATCCTGTCTCATCATCATGGTGTGCAAAGCCTCCCAAACCACCTGCGGCAGTCACCCGATGGCATGGAATAATCAAAGGATACCAGTTCGCACCGCAAGCTTGTCCAACGGCGCGCGGTGCTGATTGGATATGTTTCGCAATCTGACCATAAGTTCTGATCTCACCACGTGGAATGCTTGATATTGCTTGCCAGACCTTAGTCTGAAACGGACTACCAACAGGTTTTAGGGGAAGATTAAATTTAAAATCGGCTTGTTCAAAATAACGGGTAATTTCCTGTGCGGCATTATCTGCGGTCTTATCGGTCGCCGATTTTTCTGCGAAGCGAGGTGGGAGATAGACCAGTTCGCAGATCATCTGCGACTCGGTACGAATGCCGATTGCGCCGAACGGAGCATGCACAATAGCGGAGAATAATCCGGTTTCTCTGTCGTCTTGCATCGTAATCCCAGGCAAAAAATAATCAAAAAGAAAAACAATTAGGCCAAAGAAAAAAGGCGCATCAGGGATGCGCCTTTAAAACATCTTTCGCGTTTCGGGCTGTTTAGCGCTAGCTCACTCTTTTAGCACTCAGCTTGTAGTAAAACGCGTGTCTCCTCAGTGTGTACGGCATGGATACCGTTTTTTGCACTACCGCCTTGTAAATTCGTTCTCTTTATTTTTTTTGATAACTTTTAATCTGCCAAGAATATAGCACTTAATTTGCACACATTCAAACCGAATTTAAAAAGAAGCTGCACAAAAATGGGGCGTTGTTGCATATAAGTATAAATACTGAGATTGCATAAAATTATGCTGGACATCACAAATTTATTCCTCTTCATTTTTCTAAAAACCGTATTAAGCAATGCTAAATACGGTTTTATCCAACATTTATTTGTACACAAGCTGCGGTAACCAAGTAGAAATTTGCGGCACGTAAGTAATTAACAATAAGAAACCAATCATCGTTAACAACCAAGGCATCACCGCTATCGTCAGCTCAGTAATCCCCATTTTGGTGATTCCAGATGCCACATAAAGATTAAGCCCGACCGGTGGATGACACATACCGACCTCCATATTCACCACCATAATGATGCCAAAATGAACTGGATCTATCCCTAATTTCGTAGCAACAGGGAATAAGATCGGTGCCATGATCAGCACAATCGACGATGGCTCCATCACATTACCCGCCATCAGCAACAGCACATTGACCACCAACAAGAAGCTGATCATGCCGAAACCTTTGTCCATGATCCATCCCGCCATCGCCTGCGGAATATTCTCACTAGTCATCAAAAATGAGAACAGTACTGCGTTAGTGATGATGTACAACAACATGGCAGACATAGCGGCAGAATCTAGCAACACTTTTGGCACCTTGGCCAGACTCATATCTTTGTACACAAAGACCGCTACGACAAACGCATACATAGCTGAGACGGCAGCCGCCTCGGTCGGCGTAAACATCCCGGTATAAATGCCGCCCATCACGATCACGATTAATAACAAACCCCATGCACTTTTACGGAAATAACCCCAACGTTCTTTCCAGCTGGCTTTTGGCATACGCGGATAATTATGCTTACGCGCCAAAAACCAAGTCGTCAATCCAAGACAAATTGCCAGTAACAATCCCGGAATTACTCCCGCCATAAATAATTGGCCGACCGAAGTATTGGTAGATACCGAGTACATCACCATCACAATCGACGGCGGGATCAAAATACCCAATGCGCCCGAGGTTGTGATGACACCAGCGCCAAAACCTTTTGGATAACCTTGTTTGACCATCGCAGGCAAAATAATGGAGCCGATCGCCACCACAGTGGCGGGGGAAGATCCAGATACCGCAGCAAACAAAGCGCAAGCCATCACACCCGCCAATGCCAGGCCACCATGCCAATGACCGACCATAGAGGCGGCAAAATTAATCATGCGCCGCGCTACCCCTCCATGAGTCAGGAAGTTACCCGCCAAAATAAAAAACGGGATCGCCATAATTTCAAACTTCTCGATTCCTGTAAAAAGCTTCAGCGCGACTGACTCAATCGGAACTGTGGTCATCGTGAACAAAAAGGTCAATACTGTTAAGCCCAAAGAAATCGAGATCGGCATTCCAGTCAACATAAGCACTAACAACAGGACGAAAATAATGGCGGCGTTCATGCTTTCACCTCTTCTTCCAAACCTTCAACATGCGAATGATCATGCTTCGGCAACTCACCTGTTTTCACGAAAGTCCATGCAACTTGTAAAAAACGAAATGACATGAGGGAAGAACCTAAGGGAATCGCCAAATAGACGATCCACATCGGCACCTCCAGATCGGATGAAGTTTGATCGGTGTGCGCCAGTGACCAGACAAATTTACTACCAAGTACAGCAACAATCGCAGTAAATAAAGCGCCAGACAATAATCCAAGAACGACAAACTTATTTCGCCAAGGCGTATTCATTTTGTTGATCAAGACATCAACGCCGACGTGAATACCTGTGCGGACTCCATATGCAGCACCAAATTTCGCCATCCAGACAAACATATAAATGGTCAGCTCTTGTGCCCAGCTAAGGTTAATTTTAATCAATGCGTCCTGCACAACCGGGATGGGGAAGCCGGACGCATAACGATGCAAGACCGCGATAAAAGTGATGAGCGTAGCGGCGCCCATCAGAAAGGCAATTAGCCATTCTTCTAAGTGATCTAAAAATTTCATAGTCCCTCTGAGGAGTGAGAGTAAAGAAAAAGGGCAATACCTGTCTGTAAAAAGTAGGGATTACAGATGCGCTAGACAAATACCTTAATGGCGGACTAACAGGTTCTATCTAGCTAAGGTAAGGGAATGATAAAAGTCAAAATATCCAACTGATCTCAAAGGCGATCTCAGAAAATTCAGTTGGTAATTTCAATGGCAATTTATTTGCCTTCGCCCGTCGACAATTTACGAATCGACGCAATTAAATCTTTACCAATCCTCGGTTCCATCTCCGTCTGCACTGGCAGTAAGGCTTTGCGCCACTCTGCTTTTTCTTGCGGTGTCAGCTCATAAATTGTGGTCTTACCCGTTTTGCGAATCGCATCTAATGCACGACCGTTTTCCTGATCGGCAATCGCGTTTGCATAGGCAGTCGCGCCTTTCATTGCAGAATCTAGCTCGGTACGGATATCTGCCGGCAAACTATCCCAGAATTTTTTATTAACGATCACGGCATACCCAAGATAACCATGATTTGATACGGTTACATGCTTTTGTACTTCATGCATTTTTTGGGTGTACATATTGGATGGCGGATTTTCAGTGCCATCGACTACGCCAGTTTGTAAGGCTTGATAAACTTCAGAAAACGCGAGTACTTGTGGATTTGCACCCAAAGCACGCATCTGCGCATCTAATACTTTAGAAGACTGAATACGCATCTTCAAACCCTTGAAATCAGCCGGTGAATGCAGTGGCTTATTCGCGGACATGATTTTAAAACCGTTATCCCAAAATGCCAGGCCAGTGATCCCTTTTGGCTCTAATTTTTGCAACAGACTCTTACCGATAGGGCCTTCGGTCACTTGATGCAATACATCTTTAAACGGAAAAATATAAGGAAGATCAAACACCTCAAATTCTTTTACGCCCAGCGGGCCGAATTTTGCCAGCGACGGTGCAAGCATTTGTACCGCGCCTAATTGCAGGGCTTCCAGTTCTTCTTTATCTTTGTATAAAGTGCTGTTTGGATATAGCTCGACCTTGACACGGCCTTTGGTATTTTTTTCGGCAAGCTCTTTAAAACGCTCTGCTGCCTTGCCTTTTGGTGTGTCACTGGCTACAACGTGACTAAATTTGATGACGATGGGGGTTTGTGCAAATGCGGCACCACTAACGACGGATGCCGTGAGCAAGCAGCACAATAGGGATGTGAGTTTCATGTTTGTCTCCTGATCATTGTTTTAAATATTTTTTGAAAAACTTTTTTAGTCTGCGAGTATTCGCGGCAACATTAAACTGTGCAACTGTGGATAACCACAATGAGACAGAGCTGACGGGTAGCGACAACACCTAGTAAATTGAAATGCGTCAACATTTATCGGAATACATCGCAGTACGTCCTAAATAAGTGCGCGCAACTAAACCTAAGCCTAACCAGGCAAAGTAGACTACCGGACATGAAGACTTTTGTTAAACCTAGAGCGTGGCCCAATCAAAAATGGCGCTGGCTGTTGCCTATCCTGCTGGTGAGTTTATTCGTCACTATTTTGATCTGGCTGCCATGGCAGGCGCAAAGAATGGAAACCAATGAGCGTCAAGAGCAATTGATTGCAGATACCTTGTGGGTAGAACAAACGATACAGTTTCAATTGGGCAGGGATGAAGAGGTATTGCATCAGATCGGTACCGATATTAATGCCGGTAAATTATCACCAGCGCAAGCACTTGATCGTTTCAGACACATTATAAAAAGTAATAAAGAAATCAAAAGCATCATCTGGTTTGATAGTAAAGATCAGATCGTCATCTCGACATTGGAGGTTGGCTTACCAGACAAGCGTAGCTTCATTTTTGAACATACGAAGTCGGGTCCGGCAGATGTTAAATTAGCCGTCGATGCCAAAACACGCTGCCTGCCACCGTTACAAGGTGCAGGGAAATCCGGTATGTCTACACTGAGTTGCCAGATTCCGATGATTGCAGAAAATCAAAGAACAGGTAGCTTGGTCGTGACCTATTTTCTATCAGGTATCTTAGACGAGATGGTGCCGTGGTGGTTTGCACAAGACAACGAAATTTCCTTAATTGACAGCGACGATAAAGTCTTTGCAAGACGCGCCGCTGGCGGCCCCGGCAAAAATGTCTACACCCATAATCGCCCATTAGATTTACCAAACGTGACACTGATTTTGCGTACTAATAGTAATAAGAGTGAACCTAAATTACTCTCCAATTTATTGGTGCTGTCCGTCATCTTATTGTCGTTTGGTCTGATCTGGAGTTTGCTAGCCCTATGGCGTGACATTAATCGTCGGCTGGCGGCAGAAGATGCTTTGCGCCAGCAAGTCGCGTTTAGAACAGCGATGGAAAACTCGCTCGTTACTGGCTTGCGCGCGCGCGATATGGAGGGTCGACTTACTTACGTCAATCCTGCATTTTGTAAGATGGTGGAACACCCGGCAGAAGACATCGTCGGCAGATTGCCACCGATGCCGTATTGGGCACCAGAAGCGTTTGAAGAATATCGCCACCGTTTTACTCAATTGCTAGCAGGTACGGTGCCGTCAGAAGGGTTTGAAACGATTTATCAACGTGCTAGTGGTGAGCGTTTTCCCGTGCTGATTTACGAGTCCCGGCTAGTGGATGAGAACGGTGTGCAAACCGGCTGGATGAGTTCTATTCTGGATATTTCTGAACTCAAACGCGCTCAGGAACTGACACGGCAACAGCAAGAGATGCTACATGCCAGTGCTCGCTTAGCAACTATGGGTGAAATCGCATCGATCCTTGCGCACGAGCTGAATCAGCCATTGGCAGCAATCTCCAGCTACACCACGGGAGCCATCAATTTGCTGCAATCGCCACAAGAGAATAATCAAGATAATCTACAAAAGAACTCCACAACACCTGATCAGACGCCACTGCAATCATTGCTCTTAAGCGCGTTAGAAAAAGCCAACGCGCAGGCGCAACGTGCAGGTCACATCATCCATAGCGTGCACGATTTTGTGAAGAAACGAGAATCCAGCCGCGAGCCGGTCAGTATTGCCGCGCTGTTGCAAAGCGTGATGCCACTGGTGGAATTGCAGGCGCAAGCCTCATATGTCAACATTCAGTACACCATCGCGGAGCCCTTGCCGATGGTGCAAGCGGATCGGATTTTGCTAGAGCAGGTCATACTCAATCTGACGCGTAATGCCATTGAGGCGATGGAGCATTCGCCACCTGAGCGCAGTATTTTGCGGATCGTCGCGCGGATAGAACATGGCAATGACAAGCCTGATGTCAGCACTAGCGATGTCACGAGTCACGTCACGAATCACGTCACGAACAACATCATTAATAACGTCACTCTGGGTCACTATATTGCGGTAGAAGTGATCGATCAGGGTCATGGTATTTCTGCCGAAGTGGCGGCACAATTATTTTCACCATTTTTTTCTACCAAGCCTAGCGGTATGGGCATGGGCTTAAAAATCTGCCGTACCGCGATCGAATTCCACGGCGGCGTGCTTAGCCATCATGACAATCCCGCTGGTGGTACTATCTTTAGATTTTTATTGCCCATTTAAAGAGAGCGTTCACGCTCCTCAATCGTCTACTGGAGACTGCATGCTTCATATTATCGATGACGAAGAAGTCATCAGAGATGCCCTGTCATGGTTAGCCCGCTCCAGAAATATTGTAGCGACCAGCTACGACAGCGCAGAAAAATTCTTGGCAGCGCTGGATCATCCTCTGCAATACGATCCGCAAGGCGACTGCATCTTGCTTGATGTGCGGATGCCGGGCATCAGTGGTACAACCTTATTTGACATGCTGACCGTACGCCAAGTGACTCGGCGCTTACCCGTCATATTTTTGACTGGGCACGGTGATGTACCAATGGCGGTCGATACGCTGAAACGAGGTGCCTTCGATTTTTTTGAAAAGCCGTTTAACGATAATAAGTTAATGGACAGAGTGCAGGAAGCTTTGGCGCAATCAAGAGAAGCCATCGCAGAAGCCGCCGTGCACGAACGCCTGGCAAGACTGTCCGCGCGCGAACGTGAAGTCCTGGATTTGATCTTGCTCGGAAAAATGAATAAAGTGATCGCCGACCAGTTAGGCATCAGCATGCGTACAGTCGAAGTCCACCGGGCGCATATTTTTGACAAGATGCAAGTCAAAACCGCAGTGGAACTAGCTGGTTTACTGAAATAAGCGACACTCTTAATTGTGAAATAATGGGGAGTATGCTCAATTTTAGCCTTATTGACCAGCAATTATATAGACAACTAAAAATACACTACCCTAGTATTTAATAAATAGTCTTTCAGACTTACTTGCTATGAACTGGCTCAGAACTGACTGCAAGCTAACCACCAACGTCAGTCGGATCAGTAGAGGCAAGCGCAATTCCATGCTGATGCAAAGCCCAGCAGACATGCTCTCTGACCATCTCAGACGGGTACGTCAAGCGTGCTTGCAAGGCACTGACGATGGTCTTATCGCCACGTAAAGAACTGGCAGCATTACCCAAACCCACGGCCAGATTACGCAACCAGCGCTCATGTCCAATACGGCGGATCGCACTACCCTCCAGGTAGCGCATAAACTGCGGCTCAGTCCAGGCAAACAAGCTCACCATGCTGGCACTATCCAGACCATTTCTCACTTCAAAATCATCCACACTCGCCTTTTGGGCAAACTTATTCCAGGGACAAAATAGCTGGCAGTCATCGCAACCATAAACACGATTACCGATCAGCGGGCGCAATTCCACTGGAATACTACCGTGCAGTTCTATCGTCAAATAAGAGATACAACGGCGGGCATCTAATTCATATGGCGCGATAATCGCCTGGGTCGGACAAACGCTGATGCACGAGCTACATTGTCCGCAATGGTCGCTGATCGGCGCATCCACCGGCAAGGGAATATCCACCAAAATTTCCCCCAGAAAAAACATCGATCCGGCTTCACGACTCAATAGCAAAGTGTGTTTTCCACGCCAGCCTATACCTGCTTTTTCTGCCAGAGCCACTTCCATCACGGGAGCAGAATCAGTAAACACGCGATAACCCAATGCCCCGATACTAGCTTCAATCCGCTCCGCCAATTGCTGCAAACGGTTACGCAATACTTTGTGATAATCACGGCCACGGGCATAGACCGAAATCACGGCGGTATCGGCACCATGGGATTTTTCTTTGACGCGCCAATCGCCGTCACCACTTTTGGGTAAATAATTCATGCGAGCAGAAATCACCCGCACCGTGCCTGGCACCAGCTCAGCCGGGCGCGCGCGCTTCATGCCGTGCGATGCCATATACGCCATCTGGCCGTGATAAACGGCATCGAGCCAGGCTTGCAAACCCGGCTCGGCCTGCGACAAATCAACGTCGGCGATCCCCAACTCGGCAAAGCCCAGCTCTTTGCCCCAAGCTTTGATCTGATCTGCCAATGCAGACAAATCGGCTAAATCATGCATAACGGAGACCCAGCGCGGTATGATGGCGACTGAACTGATGGTGACTGCGCTAATGGCAAATACAATGCGAGCCTGAGATAATTATTGCAAGCAACAAAGCCATCTGAATTAGAACTTACGCAAAATTGTCCCAGCAAGGCGTAGCAATGTCGACAGCACTCTTGCACGGCTAGGAGCTGCAACGTAGCGGGAGCGGCTTTGCGTAAATCCTGTGAATTGAAAAATTGAAATTTCATGTTTAGTCTTACAGCAAATGTCTCATTATAAAACGACCCTCGCGGATGAAGCCGCAACACAGGCTCTGGGCAAACGTCTGGCATTGCACCTGCAAGCCGGGCTGAGTATTTATTTACACGGTGATCTGGGTGCAGGTAAAACCGCCCTGACCCGCGCCATGCTGCATGCAGCAGGACATCAAGGCCATGTCAAAAGTCCTACCTATAACCTGGTCGAAACTTATACCGTGCAATTGCATGGGCAAGCGGTGAATATTCTGCATTTTGATCTGTATCGGATGACTAGCCCAGAAGAATTTTTAGAAGCTGGCTTCCGCGAAGAATTCAATGACAGCACAATTTGCATAGTCGAATGGCCAGAAAAAGCGGATGGTATCTTGCCACCCGCCGATTTGAACATCTTTTTAAGCGTCGCAGGCGATGGGCGTAAGGTAGAATTGCAAGCCTTGTCTGACAAAGGTAATGCATGTTTAGCAAAATTGAATTTCGCTCCCAATCTGTAAGCCAAAATGATGCGCCATTAGACACAGCTGAGGGCGCAACTATAAGCGCAACTAAGGGCGTAAAAACCCGGCGCACCTTCCTCAAGGCGGGGAGCACACTACTCATTTCCATCACCGTCCCCAGCCTTATCCCGAATATTGCTCAGGCAGCCCAAATTTTGGCAGTACGCGTCTGGCCTGCTGACGACTATACCCGCGTCACGCTGGAAAATGACAGCGACTTAAAGACCAGCCATTTCATCGTCAAAAATCCAGAGCGTCTGGTCGTAGACATTGAAGGGATAGAACTCAACCCTACCCTCAAAGAATTAGTCGCAAAAATTCAATCTAACGACCCCTACATCAAACAAGTGCGGGTAGGACAAAATCGCCCTAATGTCGTCAGGCTGGTGTTTGATCTGAAAGAAGAAGTCAATCCACAAGTATTTACGTTACAGCCAGTCGGCAATTACAAACATCGCTTAGTGTTTGATCTGTACCCATCCAACCCGCCCGATCCTATCGCAGTAATGATAGAAAAAGGCAACTGGAACACTGAACTACCAAAAGATCTGACGCCATCTAAACCCGATAGCCCGGGATTGAAACCCGAAATCAAGCCCGAATTAAAGTTTGGGAATAAACAAGAAAATAAAACTGATCCGGCAAACTCCGAAACAAATAAAGCACCAGAAAAAATTTCCGGTTTAACCCGTATGATCACGATCGCAATTGATCCGGGTCATGGTGGCGAGGACCCCGGTGCGATCGGGCGTGGCGGTAGTCGGGAAAAAGATGTCGTACTATCGATTGCCAAGCGTTTAAAGGCCAAAATTGAGCAACAACCCAATATGCGCGTGATGCTGACACGCGATGCGGATTTTTTTGTGCCACTGAATATGCGGGTACAAAAAGCCCGCGCCGTGCAGGCCGATTTATTTATGTCCGTACATGCAGATGCGTTTGTTAATTCCAGCGCGCGCGGCTCCTCCGTATTTGCGCTATCAGAAAAAGGAGCCAGCTCCACTGCAGCACGCTGGATGGCAAACAAAGAAAATTCGGCAGATCTGATTGGCGGCGTGAATATTAAAACTCATGACAGACAACTGGCCAGCGTCTTATTGGACTTATCCACGACGGCGCAAATCAACGACAGTCTGAAGTTGGGTAAAGTCGTGCTGAATGAGATCAAAGGCATTAACGACTTACATAAAGGCTCGGTCGAACAGGCGGGCTTTGCGGTACTCAAAGCGCCAGACATCCCCAGCATTCTGATCGAGACAGCGTTTATCTCTAATCCGGAAGAAGAAGCTAAACTGACCGATGATGCTTATCAGGATCAAATGGCAGATGCGATTGTCAAAGGGATAAAAAAGTATTTTGCCAAGAACCCGCCGCTGGCGAAGAACAGATTGACTTAGTATTGGATTAGTTTTAAACGTCGGACTGAATTTAAGCTAAAGAAATTTAAGCTTAAGAATCGTCACTAACGGCAAGGATTTCAGCGTCCGAATCACAGCCAATCCCGGATGCAATCCAGCGTCGTATTACTCGCTGGATTATTTTTTCTGTCCCAGTTTGCCAACTCAGCGGTACGCATTTTAAAACGTATCTCAGCCAACGCAAATAATCCCTTGGCTGCACCAGCAAACCGCAGCGATAAATTTTCTCATTATCTTGCCACTGCAAAGCACGGCAAGCACCATGCCACTGCCATAAAAAAACCCTGGCCACTGGACAGGGTTCTGCTGCACAACACACACCACAACCATTACAAGCTTGACCCAGCGCCGGCTTAACCGGCGCTTGCTGCTTAAGCCAAATAGTGTGCTGCGCTTTATTCATTCACCTTAGCCGAGGTCAACTTAGCTAACCACTGAGAAATTACTTTTTCAAAAATCGCTTACCTAATTTCCAAAGAGCACCCAAAACAATAGGGAAAACAGCCGCACCAACACCGATTAATACAATCAAATTAAGGTGGTCACGGACAAAAGGAATATTCCCAAAAAAGTAACCGCTCAACACCACCGAGAACACCCAAAACAAAGCACCGATGACGTTATATATCTGAAATGTTCTGTGCGTCATGTCCGACACACCCGCCACAAATGGCGCAAACGTACGCACTAAGGGGATAAAGCGCGCCAGCACTACTGTTTTACCGCCATGCTTTTCATAAAATTCATGCGTTTTTTTGATGGCATTTCTATCTATCCACCGGAAATCTCGCTCTAACACCTTATGGCCGATTAAACTACCTATCCAATAATTTAATGAATTGCCACTGATCGATGCCGTGATGAGCAACACCATCAATAGCGCCAGATCCATGTCCCCGCGAGCGCAGAAGGTGCCGGCAATAAACAAGAGCGAGTCGCCTGGCAAAAATGGAAAAATAACGAAGGCAGTTTCACAGAAAATAATCGCAAATAAAACCACATACACCAAGGTGCCATATTGCGCGATAAACAATCCTAATGATTTATCGACATGCAAAATCATGTCTAACAACTTTACAAAATCCATAAGTCTCCCGGGTAGAGGCGCAATCATACACCAACAGATCGCAGAATCTAGTACTTAGCACAGGTATAATCTGCGGATGAACGCGACACCAAATATATCCCCTGCATCCCCCTCACCCCGCCCTATTTTGGCGCTACCCGATCAACTGATATCGCAAATCGCTGCGGGTGAAGTTGTGGAGCGGCCATCGGCTGTGGTAAAAGAATTACTAGAAAACGCTCTGGATGCCGGCTCTACCAGCATCCAGATCCGCTTAGAAGAAGGCGGCGTCAAACGGATAGCGATTAGCGACAATGGGCGCGGGATTCCTGCCGACCAATTGCCACTTGCAGTAGCACGCCATGCCACGTCAAAAATTGCCTCGTTAACCGATCTGGAGAATGTGGCAACCCTGGGTTTTCGCGGTGAGGCACTTGCCTCGATTGCCTCGGTCGCTTTGTTGACATTAACGACGCGCACAGCAGAAGCACCGCATGCCTGGCAAATTGAGAATGGCAAAATCTCACCCGCGTCTGGCGCGCAAGGGACGACTGTGGATGTGCAGGATTTGTATTACAACACGCCTGCGCGCCGCAAGTTTCTTAAATCTGAACAGACAGAATTTGGTCATTGCGCCGAGATCGTCCGCAGAATTGCGCTGGCACGTCCCGATGTGACATTTTCACTATCGCATAATGGCAAAGCCGTTGATCACTGGAACATCAGCGCGATTGATAAACGCAGTGCCCATATTCTTGGTGACGCTTTCGCCAATGCCCGGCTGGCACTGGATGAGAGCGCAGGTCCTCTGCGCCTACACGGCTTTGCAGGTCTACCGACAGCATCCAAAGCCAGAGCTGATGCCCAATATTTTTATGTCAATGGCCGCTTTGTCCGCGATAAATTATTAACCCATGCAGTACGCGCTGCGTATCAGGATGTATTGCACGGCGACCGCTACCCGTCTTATGTATTAGCGTTAGATTTAGACCCTGCACTTGTCGATGTCAACGTACATCCATCCAAAATTGAAGTCCGCTTCCGCGATGGTCGTGCTGTACATCAGTTTGTATTCCATGCGGTTAGTCGTGCATTGGCACAAACTTCGGCAACATCGTTTGGCACAGTGCCCGCCCCTGCCACTGCAATGGGATCAACCAATACCGGCAGCGGAAAAATCCCCTGGACGAGTGGCGAACAAACATCATTTAGCCAACAATTTAGTCAGGAATTCAGCGCTAAGCCAAGAGAATTTAATGGCTACGCTTTTGAGTCACAAAACAATCCGCAAGGCGGCGTTGCACAGACAACGCAAAGCTATGGGGCGCTGTTTGCACGCGACCTCAATCCTATGGGCGATGCGCTCACGCAGACAAACGCTGCCAGCTTTGCGGGTAGCGAGTTACCCAATGATGAGCATCCGCTAGGCTTCGCACTGGCGCAGCTACATGGTGTTTATGTGCTGGCACAAAATAGCAAGGGTCTGGTGCTGGTGGACATGCATGCAGCACACGAGCGAATTTTGTACGAACAACTAAAAAATGCGCTGGATGAAAACAGCATGCCAGTACAACCGCTGCTCATCCCTATTACTTTTTATGCCGACGGGATTGAAGTCGGCACGGTGGAAGAGCATCAGGCAGTTTTACAATCACTGGGTTTTGATATCGCTGCAATCTCGCCAACCACACTAGCCGTACGTGCTGTGCCAGCGCTGCTCAAGAATGCTGACGCGCAATCACTGGCACGCGATGTATTACGTGAAGTCAGAGAATTTGGCGGATCACGAGTGCTAATTGACCGTCGCAACGAATTGCTCGGCACTCTGGCATGCCACACCGCCGTGCGCGCCAATCGTAATCTGACGGTGATAGAAATGAACGCACTGCTACGTCAGATGGAACTCACTGAACGCGCCGATCAATGCAACCATGGTCGTCCAACCTGGGTACAGATGGGCTTGAATGATCTAGACAAAATGTTTTTGCGCGGTCAATAAAAAATGAACATAAGTTGAAAAATAAGTTGAATAAAATAAAGTGAACAACCGCCCTAAAGTCATCGCCATCATGGGTCCAACTGCGTCTGGCAAAACTGCCGCCGCGCTGGAAATCGCACGCCATATTCCATCAGAAATTATCTCCGTCGATTCCGCATTGGTATTCCGCGAGATGGATATCGGCACAGCAAAACCAAGCGCAGCCGAACTCGCCTCCGCACCGCATCACCTGATCAACATCATCGATCCGAGCGAAGCCTACTCAGTCGCCCAATTTTTAACCGACACCAAACGTTTAGTAGAAGATATCCACGCACGAGGCAAATTACCGCTGCTAGTTGGCGGCACCATGATGTACTTCAAAGCACTGGTCAACGGCCTGGATGATCTGCCCGCGGCAAACCCGGCAATCCGCGCAGAACTGGATGCCGAAGCTGCACGCGACGGCACACCAGCATTGCACACACGGCTCGCCGCACTAGACCCGATTACCGCCGCCCGATTAAAACCAAACGATACACAACGCGTCCAGCGCGCACTAGAAATCATCGCACTGACCGGTCAGGCAATGTCCTCACTACTAGCGCTACAACCCAAAAGCGAAATGCCATTTGACATGCTATCGCTGTCGCTAGAACCCTCCGACCGGGCAGTTTTACATCAACGTATCGCCCGACGTTTCGACATCATGCTGGAGCAAGGCTTTTTGGACGAAGTCCGCACACTACGCCAGCGCGGCGACCTCAACCCAAACATGACATCCATGCGCTGCGTAGGTTACCGCCAAGCCTGGGAACATCTGGACGGCATCATCGACTACCCAGAACTGCGCGAACGCGGCATCATCGCTACCCGCCAGTTAGCCAAACGCCAGCTCACCTGGCTAAGGTCAATTCCAGAGCGAATTGTGATTGATTGTCTAGGACAAAATCCGACAGCGGCCATACTAGAGCAAGCAATTTCTTATCAAAATTCCTAATCTAAAAAGCAAAACAGCCGCAGCAACTGCGGAAAATCAGATTTTAATATTGACACCCCCAAGTCGAAATGGCATAATTTCGGGCTTCTTGGTGATATAGCTCAGTTGGTTAGAGCACAGCACTCATAATGCTGGGGTCGGTGGTTCAAGTCCACCTATCACCACCAGATACACGTTCAAAGAGCTTCTTTAACGTCTTAAAACCCGCTTCTAGCCCAGTGCTGATGCGGGTTTTTTGTTCTCTAAGCGTTTTTAACGGCCATTTACATCCAGCATTTTTGCATCCAGACTTGAGCACATAATCGCTTAACCCCAAAAATACTTGGATGCAAAATACCAAAACTCGCCAAACCTTTTACTGAAACACAGGTCAAGAACGCTAAGCCAATCGCCAACTACACGGATCATCACGCCGCTAATGCTGCAACACATCAAGGTTCCGGTAGTACTGATGGCGATAGACAAGACATGGGTGACGAACAACGCTCAGTCAACTCGCTACCCGGCGGCGAATCCTTCCTCGTTTCATTATCATTAACGCTAGGCCTGGCATCGCTATCATCGAACCGTTTACGGGTCGAATCGCTGTTCATCGACGAAGGCTTTGGCACTCGACGAAGATATGCTGCGCGTAGCGATGCACATACTAGACAGCCTACAAGCGATGAGCCGCAAGGTCGGCATGATCTCGCATATACAGAAAATAACAGCGCGGATTGCTATCAGGATTTTGGTACAGACGACGGCTGGAGCGCGGAGTTTGGTAGGGGTTCGGCGGTTTACTTCTTAGACAAGACATTAATTTTCTTTACCTCATGTATAGTTGTTTGCTTGACCATCGTGAGCAATATCAAAATGGTCGAATAGTAAAACTGAACTCAGCTTTTTCATAGGAAAGCGTTAAAAATGACGACAGAAACAATGTCATCCCCATCAGCTCTAGCACCTTCGGTGCGCATCGAGACTCGTATCTTGCTAGTGCGCGGCCAAAAAGTGATCATCGATGCGGATTTGGCTGAACTCTATGGTGTGCCGACCAAGGCACTGAATCAGGCAGTGAAACGTAATGCCCAGCGCTTCCCGCAAGATTTCATGTTTCAACTAACATCCGTTGAAAAGCAAGAGGTAGTCACAAATTGTGACCACCTCAGTAAATTGAAATTTTCTAAAACTCTACCATTTGCCTTTACCGAACATGGCGCGATACAAGCTGCCAACATAATCAACTCAGATCAGGCAGTCGAAATCGGTGTGTATGTGGTACGCGCCTTCGTGCGTTTACGCGAATTGGTTCTATCCAACAAAGACTTGGCACAGCGCTTCGATGAGCTAGAGAATAAAACCGATTTAATGGAATTAAAGCACGACACCTTTGAGCACAATACCCGCCTGCAGTTAAAACAAGTGTTAGAAGCGATACGGGAATTGATGACGCAACCCGAGCTAGAATCAGTGAAGAAACGGTCGATTGGGTTTATTGAGCAGGATGAAAAGCCGAGCAAACCAAGTGCAGCTAAAGCAAAAAATGACATATTAAAAAAATAAGATGGCCCGGGGTTGCATTGAATTTTAAAGCGCCCCCCTCTTTGACCGATTTACTCTCTAACATGAGGTGGCTCGTAATTCCACCACATCTAAAATTATTTATTCAAACGGAATCATTGTGATGACCATCAAAATTGATGTGACGGTAACTACAAAGCTTGGCTTTGCTTCGCAGCAAAACGCTGTTCCAGTGCTGCGAGAATTAGAGATTACAAATAATAGTGAATCTGATTATGACGACCTCACGTTAATCTTAACTGCATCGCCAGCATTTCTTGAAGGTAAAACGTGGAAAATTGACCGCTTGCTCAAAGGCGATAGCTTGCATATCACTGACCGTGATTTAAAACTCAATGCTTCATACTTGGCCGATTTGTCCGAGAGCTTAAAGGGCGAGCTTAAGCTGCTCCTGAGTTGTGAGGATCAAACGTTGGTGGAAGAGTCGTTTGATATTGAAATTCTTGCCAATAACCAGTGGGGTGGCGCTGGGGTGATGCCAGAACTGCTCGCTGCGTTTGCGATGCCCAATGATTCTGCGGTAGATCGGCTACTAAAATCGGCATCTGACGTTTTACGCAGAGCTGGAAAAAAAGATTCGATTGATGGTTATTCAGACCAGTCCAGATCCCGAACCTGGGAGCTAACATCGGCGCTTTGGTCATCCGTTTGCGGCTTGAAACTCAGTTATGCCTTGCCGCCATCCAGTTTTGAAATGCAAGGGCAGAAGGTCCGAACGCCGAGTAAAATTCTCGATGGTGGTGTTGCGACTTGTTTAGATACTGCATTGCTTTTCGCTGCGTTAGTAGAGCAAGCTGGCCTTAACCCTCTGCTACTGCTCACTAAAGGGCATGCCTTTGTCGGGGTGTGGCTTCAGCCGCAAGAATTTTCCCAGTTGATCACAGATGAAGCATCTGCCGTTCGAAAACGAATTGAGCTGAATGAGCTAATCGTTTTCGAGACCACATTAGCAACGCAAGCCATTCCATCTAGTTTTAGTCAGGCTGTCGAGGCAGCAAAACGGCAAGTCAATGATGAAGAATTCATCATGGCGATTGATTTACGGCGTGCGCGTATGCAGCGTATTCGGCCTTTGGCTTTGTCGGGGCAACGTTTTCAATTTAATCAATCAGCTACGGAAAAGCCCGCATCGATTGACGCGTTGGAAGAGGCTCCATTACTGCCTGGCTTTGATGTTGAAATTCAAATTGAACCTGATAGCCCCGCTAGCAAACTCAGTCTTTGGCAGCGCAAATTACTTGATCTAACAACACGCAATCGCCTGCTGCATCTGCCCGATGGCGCGAAGTGCGTGCGTTTGATCTGCCCTGACCCCGCAAAGCTCGAAGATATTCTGGCTGATGGAAAGCGAATTCGCGTAGTCGCCATGCCTGATCTAGAGGCTGGTGGTCGCGACGTAGCGCTATACGAGCAACAGAATCGCGAAAACTTGCGTGATGAATACGCTCGCTCAGCTCTCAATCGGAATGAAGTTCTCGGCACCATTGAAAAAACTAAGCTGGATACCGCATTGGTGGATTTGTATCGGACCGCGCGTAGTGATCTTGATGAAGGCGGCGCAAATACGCTCTTTTTAGCCATCGGCTTATTGAAATGGAAAAAGTCTGCTGATGACCCTAAATCCTACTCGGCACCACTCATCTTACTGCCAATTAAATTAGAACGAAAAAGCGCGCTATCCGGCGTTACGATGAGCATGCTCGACGAAGAACCCCGCTTTAATCTGACCTTGCTTGAGTTATTGCGGCATGACTTTGAATTAAATATCCCTGGCCTCGATGGCGAGCTTCCGACTGATGAAAGCGGCATTGATGTTGAAGGTATATGGAACACGGTGCGTCGTGCCGTTCGGGATGTTCCAGGTTTCGAGGTTACGCACGAATTAGTGCTGGGCACATTCTCATTTGCCAAATATCTGATGTGGAAGGATCTAAGTGATCGCTCTGAACAATTATTGAAGAGCCCATTGGTTAAGCATTTGTTAGAACGCCAAGCGGATGGTAGCGATACCATCTCGCACAAGGAATTTCCACGAGCCGAAGAGCTCGATCAAAAAATTTCACCTGCTGAATTGTTTACACCGCTTCCTGCCGATTCTTCGCAACTGGCTGCAGTGGTGGCCTCAACGGCTGGGCATAGCTTTGTCTTAGACGGGCCACCCGGAACCGGTAAGTCGCAAACCATCGCAAATATGATTGCCCACAATCTAGCGCTGGGTCGTCGAGTTTTGTTTGTTGCAGAAAAAATGGCCGCGCTTGATGTGGTATATCGACGCTTGGAAGAAAAAGGCCTTGGCGAGTTTTGCCTTGAATTGCATTCGAGCAAAACATCAAAAGTAAGTGTCTTAAAACAGCTGGAGCGAGCGTGGGATACACGTGAACTATTGACAGCCGAAGAATGGTCGACCGAGGCTGCTCAGGTTCAGCGATTGCGCGACAAATTAAATGGCGTCGTTAGTTTGCTGCATAAGCGCTGGCCGAATGGGCTTTCTGTTCATCAGGCGATGGGTCGCGTCATTCATCATGGATCATCTTCAATTCCGCGTCTTAACTGGCCGGACGGCACGACACATGATCTGCCTGCGATAACACAATTACGAGATGTGGCTCGCCGTTTGGATTTAAACAGTGCAGCAGGGCAATCGCTATCTACTGGTTTCAAATTGTTATCGCAAACTGATTGGTCCAATGGTTGGCAAGAGTCGCTGATCGCGGCTTCGCGTGAGTTATTGAATGCGATTAATGAATTGAGCGATGCTCAAACAAACTTCATTAAATCAAGCCAACTGCCGTTACAAGGCAGCCAACATAGCGAGATTGCTCGGATCATCACCTTTGCCGAAGTGCTAGAGAAAACGCATGGTGTTGATCTGGCATTTGCATTTTCGGTCAACGCCACGGCAAAAGTTACCGCGGCTCACGAGGCAATAGCGCTGATTAGTGAATATCGCAAACTTGAACCAACATTATCGTTGGCTTACTCCGCTGAGGCCTGCCGCCGAATTAATCTGGAGCAGATTGAACGGAGCTGGATTGAAGCAGAAGGTAAATTCTGGCTTTTAGCAAGCTTCGCGAAAAAAAAGGTGGCACGCCAACTAGCCGCAGTAGGCGGTGGTGTTGGTCTTCCAGATGTGGTTGCCGATTTAACAAAGTTGCGGCAACTAAAAGTGCTGCTGGCCGAGCTGGATAAACTAAGTATTGAATTACAGGGTATTCCGGGCTGGGCATCTTTAAATAGCAATATTTTCCAGATGGATGTCACTCTAATGCTGAGTGACAAATTGCGCTCAGGCATAAGCATTATGGCGCAATCACCTGAGCATGCTGTGACGCTTCGTAGTGCAACGTCCAGATTGGTGATCGAGGCGAACGAGCTTTTGGGGGCAGATGGCACAATTATTTCTGCGCTCAATCGGTATAAATCAGCCTTCACACGTTTAACGCATGGACTTGAACGGTTCAAATTACTGAGCACCGATACCGCCGAAATCAATGCAGATCTAGCTAGCCTTCACGATATGGCGAATTCCATATGCAAACTGGAAACACAACTTAAATCTTGGTGTGATTGGTGTCGTGTTCGGTATGAAGCGCAAAAATTGGGCTTAAGACCATTGGCTGATGCGGTGGCAGAAAATGCGTTGCCGACCATTGGAGCGTTAGAGGCATTTGAAACTGCTTATGCGCGTTGGTTTGCGACCAAAGTGATTGATGCCGAGCCATTGTTGCGCAATTTTGTCTCTGCTGAGCACATGAGTGATATCGAAGCTTATCGTCAGGCAGAAGATAATTTATCTAAATTATCTGTTCGCTATGTACGCGCAAAATTATGCGGTCTGATCCCATCGAAAAACGATACGGGCAAGCAGGCGGGATTTGCCATTCTCAAGCATGAGTTACAGAAATCACGCCGTCACAAACCAGTGCGTCAATTAGCCGTTGAAATGGGCGATGCCATGCAGAAGCTGGCGCCTTGTATGCTGATGAGTCCACTGTCTATTGCGCAATATTTGCCTACTAATTTAGCGCTGTTTGATCTGGTTATTTTCGATGAAGCCTCACAAATTGCGCCATGGGATGCGATTGGTTCCATTGCACGCGGCAAGCAGGTGGTGATTGCGGGTGATCCACGGCAAATGCCCCCAACCAGTTTCTTTAATCGCGGCGCTTCTACATCGGAAGATGACACCGAAGATGACATGGAGAGCATCTTGGACGAATGCTTGGGGGCGGGTATTCCGAGCCATAGCTTGAGCTGGCATTACCGCAGTCGGCACGAGAGCTTGATCGCATTTTCTAATCACCGCTATTACGAAAGTAATTTGATCACTTTCCCTGCGCCAGAAACTCGCGCCAGTGCCGTCGAGTGGCGGTACGTAAATGGTGTCTATTCACGCGGCAAAGGGCGTAATAATCAGGCCGAAGCGGAAGCAATGGTCGCTGAAACGGTTCATCGCCTCACCGATCCACAATTTGTGGCGCAAGGCCTAAGCATTGGCATTATCACGCTCAACAGTGATCAGCAAACCTTAGTTACCAATTTACTCGATCTAGCACGCCAAAAACACCCTGAAATTGAGCCATTTTTCCAAGAAGGCTTAGCTGAACCCGTAGTAGTTAAAAATCTTGAAACCGTGCAAGGCGATGAGCGGGATCTGATTATGTTCGGTATTGGCTATGGCCCGACTGAGCCGGGCTCAAAAACGATGTCGATGAATTTTGGCCCTTTAAATAAAGAGGGCGGATGGCGGCGTCTGAATGTCGCGGTGACTCGCGCACGGCGTGAAATGCTAGTGTTTACGTCCTTTGATTCAGCGATGGTTGATTTAAACCGAACTAGCGCACGCGCCGTTCGTGATTTGAAACATTTTATTGAATTTGCCAACCGTGGCCCGAGGGCATTAGCTGAAGCAGTGCAAGGTTCTGTCGGCGGGTATGATTCGCCGTTTGAAGAAGCCGTTGCCGAAGGTTTGCGTCGCAAAGGTTGGGAGGTCATACCGCAAATTGGCGTATCACGGTTCCGGATTGACCTGGGCATTGTGCATCCAGACCGTCTTGGTGATTATTTGCTGGGTGTTGAATGCGATGGCGCGACGTATCATAGCGCCGCCACCGCGCGAGATCGGGATAAAGTACGTAGTGCCATTCTGCAAGGATTGGGTTGGAAGCTATTACGAGTATGGTCAACCGATTGGTGGATTGATAAAGATGGTGCGTTAGAACGGCTGCATGCTTCGATTAATGCTCAGCTTCAAGTATCGCGGGCGACACCTCTGCCAACTTTTAAACTGACTGCCCCAGTTATCGTGGAGCTTCAACAGCCGAGCGTTGAAAAGGACTTGCTCGTTGATACAGCAGCTGTGACGACGATGAGTAACATAGCGAACTCAACACAACCGCCTGAATTGCATTTCGCGCGGTTTAATAAGAGCAATGTATCCGTTTCAGCGAAGCAGTACCGAGTGACTGATTTTGCGGACTTAAGCCATCAAATCAATGCAGAGCTATTTTATTCGGACGAATATAACTCGGTTTTAGCGACCTTAATAGATCGTGTGCTCGCGCATGAGGCGCCTATTTTGGACTCTTTGTTAGTACAACGAATTGCCCGTGCTCATGGTTTTTTGCGATCTGGCCGTTTGATTCGTGAGCGGGTACTTGAACTAGTCGAGCAAAAATATCACCTACAACTCGATGCAGCTAAAGCCTTGTTTGTTTGGAAAAATAAGCAGCATTGTCAAGATTGGGCTCATTACCGCACTCCGGCGTCGGATAACGATGTTAGATCTATTGAAGAAATTGCGATGGAAGAACTAAAAGCCGCGGCAAGTATCGTGTCGGCAGAGGATCATGCGCTTGAAGTGGCACGATTATTTGGAGTAAAAAGGCTAACCAGTACTGCGCGCAGCAAAATTGAAGAAGCAATCAGGAACTAGTTATTTCGAAAAGTTAACCTGAAAGCTCATCATAACGCTGCGTCTACAACAGCAACTGGTCACGAAATATAGTGGGTTCTGGAGAATTGAAAAGGCGCTGTGTTAGTTCTAAAAGGCGCGCAGGCGCTTTGGTACTTATTGACAACTAAAAGGGCCAGCATCGCAATACTTTTAAGCTCGATATAGACGCCATGTAGACCTGTGAAATTCAGGCATAAATTTAAGCTATCTAATTATATGGGCGTCTTGTGAATTTCTAAATTTCAGGGGAGACTCAATCGGGAGCTACCACGTAAAGTCATCCGGGATCTGGAAGGCGGCATACGGATCATCCGCATAGATTTCGGTCGTTGTCTTCTTCACCCGCACCACCAGTAATGCATCACGCTCGGCGATTTTGTCCGCGATGATCCGGGGCAGTAATTCTGTTTTACCCTCCAGGCACACGATCACCAGTCGGCCAGCGATCAAATGCGTCTGTACCTCTGCTGACACATAGATCTTATCGATCTTGGTACCGTGAGTGTAGTAATAAGCGATGTCGCCAGCGCCTTTGCTTTGGCGATTTTTTTGCACCAACTGCACAATTTGCGCAAGGATCGCTTTTTGGCTCGCGGCCGCATCGCGTTGCGCATTGAGTTCACGAGCGCGTTCGGCATTTTTGCGCTGCACCTCAAGCGCGGCCAGACGCGCCTCATCCACGCTCTCGTTGCCAGTCCGGCGCTCGACCTTCTTTTGCTTGCTCTTTTCCTGGTGGACCAGTTTGGCTTTGTTTTTATCGACGAGTCCCGCTTTTAAAAATTGATCTTGTAACGACGCCATCATACAACTCCGAAAAATAAGTGCCCACGGTCCAAGGCAACGCTGCCGACCAATGGTAAGCCGCTAGCATAGCAAAATTTGCTATGCTGCAAGGCCATAACCCGCCATAAGTAAGGCAGCCCTCCGCTAATTACTTAATAAAGCTATTTTTTCTTACACTTAGATTCCCACGCTCCGAAGACATCCATATTGATCGGACTATCTGGGCCATTCACTTATCAAAAACAATCAACGATGCAGTAAGGTGCTTACCTTGCCGGGTACTCAGGTAGTTGAACTTCTTGGTGTATAAACTTCCATTTGTGTGCAACATAATCGAGTACTAAGCTGCCTTCCAAAAACTCTTTCATTCCAACAATACCGACAGTATCTACTGCAAATTTTGGTGCTGGCGCGTCACAATATCCAAACAAACCACCGCTTAAATTGTATTTTCCTACGACCATTTCTGTACTCATATTTTTGATCTCGCACGTAATGGTATTAGATACCGCTGGTAGTTTTAGCGATAACGCTGCTTGTTCTTTTTGTCGAGTCTTTGCTTTCATATCAATCCAAATAACTTGGTCAAACGGCGTAAAAGTAAACATTGCAGCACCCGTGTCCAATATTGCATATTCAACAGATCTGCTCGGAAGTTTAACTTCTACAGCGATGTGCCCGCCCTCCCAC
>NZ_JASJXN010000026.1:0-63481 GCF_035018705.1 Undibacterium sp. RTI2.2
AAACAAGAAAACCAATCGCAACAGTGGCCACACCCATGCTCGACTTTACTGGTTTGGGTATTTTGCAAGAAGCTCTAATAACATGATGAATACGGTAAATTTAGAACTTGTTGAAGCGTTAACTGCCGATCAAATTCAGGGCGCTCTAAACACTTGGGAGTTTGAGGGAAGTGAAATATTGCTAGCCCTGGTTAGAGCGCGAGATTTGGTGCTCAGAGCGGGTGAGATTGATGAATCAGTTTTATTGGGGTTGAAATTTGCAATAGAGCATGGTCCATCAAGGGTTGTAGATATTGCTTGCATGATCGCCAGATCACTGACTGAAAAGTATGTTGAAGCCGAATCGCTTATTTCTCGGCTTGCTAGATCTAAACGACTTCAAGGGCGTGTCGGAGCGATCATGAGTTTACCTCCGACACTAAACGATGATTTCTTAGCGGGGATTATCAAGGATTTAATATCTGATAAGTCTAGACGAGTTAGGGAGATGGCGATTGCTTGGGTTGGAAGAAATTATAGTATTCAATTTTTGCCGTTGCTTAGGGTTGCCATGGCACGCGAAAACGACATTGAGATGCGAAGTTTTATCGCAAAAGAGATTGCACTCTTGAGTGATGGTTATTACATAAAAAGGGAAAATGGAACCGTTTATGTTACGGTGGTGCCGTCTTCCAGGGGGATTATGTCGGGATTCTTCAACGAACGGAATAAAGATGAATTGAGCGATGGACAAATCGTTGAAATATTTTTGAAAGAAAAAAATTTAAGCAAGCGAAGCCCAACATCTCAGGCCGGTAAAGTGTCAGATTAATATTGAGACGTGTGCAGCAAACTGATTAGCCGGCGTTGGCAAAAGCACCGGCTATCTATAAATACTAGCCATGACCAGACTAAAGAAGTGCTTATAAAAGCGGAACAATGATTGAATTTTGAAAATAAAATTGGGGAGAATCTTTAAAATCCCCCAACTCTCAAATAATCAATAATTACTCAATGCCAAGCAAATGACGACAAAGTTCCGAACGATACTGTCCAACGCAACGAGCGTTTTGCTAAGTCTATGCTTAGCAACATCGACCATCAACTCAGCAATCGCCCAGACGACGAGTTCTGGTGCTGTGGGCAAAGGCATCATCCACATCAACGACGTTGGCGCAGAAACCGTCACCTATGTTCACACCGACGGATTAGGCAGTCTGGTAGCGAGGACGGATCAAAACGGAACTCGTCTTACGCAGACCAAATACGAAGCCTATGGCATGACGGTGGCCGGCGGTGATATTCCCACTATCGGTTTCACGATTATAGGGTTTTGCCCCAGACAATGGTTTGATACCGATGGGGGCAGCAATTATTGATCGCTGCCAGGTTTCTGCCTCAAATGAGATTGGGTACCAGGGTATCGGTAATAGCATGTCAAACAGAAGTGCATCAAAATTGCAGCAATAAATCGTTTTAAATGCAAAAAGGCTTACAGCAATTCTGTAAGCCTTTGATTTTATTGGTTGCGGGGGCAGGATTTGAACCTACGACCTTCGGGTTATGAGCCCGACGAGCTGCCAGACTGCTCCACCCCGCGTCTGAAGGGGCGAATTTTACAGGTCGATGGTGAAGTTCACAACCTATTACTGAAAATAATGTTTTACTGCATTAGTATCTGGGTTACTGTTTTTTTCGAGGAAACTTTTTTTACTGTTTAATTTGCTGTTTAATGTTGAAAAAATAAGCAAAGTCACTGGCAAACTGAAAGCTAATTTTGATGTAGGCATGTTTCACTCAAGATAATGTCTTATCGCAATAAAACCTATATAAAATACATGCATAATATAGCGCTTTGATGCTACTGCACATTTAAAGAATTTTCATGTACTTATACGCGCTTGATGATGAAGTAAATCGGCTTGAGACCGAGTTGGCGACATTGGCTGGCGCCGCAAGAGTCAATACTTTGGTTAACGTGGCTTGGCATTTGCGGCAGCGTAATAGTCAGCGAGCATTAAATTTGGTAAACGAGGCCGATGGGTTATTGCGAAATAGTCCTTTGATGCCAGATCAACGTCGTGGCGTGCGCGCCAGGTTGGCATTGATTCGTGCCGAGGTTGCAGCATTGTTCCGCGATTTTGATAATGCTGAAGATTTTTTGCAAAGTGCCAGGACAGGTTTTATTGCTACGGGTGATCTGGTTGGTGAGGGCGATGCTGCGCTAACAGAATCGGTAATCGCGCTGGAGCAAGGTCAGATGGAGCGCGCTATTGCCGCTGCTCAGAATGCCAACATTAATTTTGGTCGGGTTGGTGATCGCATGCGCCAAACCCTGGCTCGTGGCTGGGCGATTTACTTAATGGCATTTACTGATAGCTTGGTCGCAAGCGAGCAGCTAGCCGAACTGATTGTGCTCAACCCCGAGCCAAGGCACCCAGCTGTTGCCGCGCTGATTTCAGCAGCGCAAGGTGAGATTTTATTTTCTCCTGAACTGACCCGATCTGCTGTGATGTATCACCATGCCAGCAAATCTGCTGAGCAAGCTGGGCTTTTACGGTTGGCAATTGTCTCTGCATCAAATGCCGGTGTTTGTTTACAAAAGCTAGGTGATTTTGAAGAGGCTGCAGCTTGCTACGATTGGGCGGTATCTTGCTCTCGCAAAACTGGATGGCCTGCATTAATTGGCTATAGCATGATGCGATTGGGCGAATTATTGCGACATTTGGGGCAGTTTGATCAAAGCCAGATTGTGCTACAAGAAGCCTTAGAGCGCATGAGTGACAACAAAATCGGTATTCACAAAGCAATTGCGCAGGCAGAGCTTGCGAATACCTTGTTGCTACGTGGCGATGCAACTCAAGCAGCAAGCTATTTTGAATCGGCAATTGCTTTATATCGCGAAGCAGGGTCGCGCAATAATTTAGCAGAGCATTTAATTTGTTATGCCCGCGCTTTATCAACGGCAAACCAGCCGGGCGCCGCGTTGAAGGCAATTGACGAGGCAAGGCAGTTAATCGACGAGCTATCCCTGGATGCCTTAGGTGTAGATATCAACGAGGCAATGGCCGAAATTTATGGCCGACACGCTTTGTCCTCGCCTGCCGATATGACGGCACCGAATATCGTCTTGCATTATCTTGAGCAAGCCTTGGATTTTGGTCACACAGTACCTGGCTGGCTGGCTCCTTCTAAATTATTATTGTCCTTAGGTGAGGCGTGGTCTAACGCGGGCAATGGCCAACATGCGTTTACTTATGCAAAACAAGCAATCGCTGCCGATCAGCGTGAGCGCACTAAACAAGCTGCAAACTGGGCAACATTGATGCAAGTGCGTCATGAGACCGAACGGGCCAGAGCTGAGGCATTGCATCATCAACAATTAGCGGCAACCCTGTTAGAAACCTCGCAAACTCTCGATTTGTTGAGCAAAATCGGCCAAGAAATTACTGCTGACTTAAACCTAGAAAATGTTTGTCACGGGCTGCATCGCCACCTTAGTGCGTTATTGGATGCATCCGATTTGTCCATCTGGCTGTTAGACGCAGATGGCATTAGTCTGAACTTGTATCACCGGGTAGAAAATGGCGAAGTTATTTCTTTGCAATTAACAACACCTGATAGAAGCACCCGCAATGCTGCGCGTTGCATCACTGAGGGACAGGAACTATTAATGGAGATGGGATTTTCTAAATCCTCGTCTGATAGCGCCAATGCTGATCGCATGCGTATTGCTTTGTATGGACCTTTGATTGTCGGCGATCATATCTTGGGTGTGATCGCGATACAGTCGACCAATCAAGCCGCTTACGGTGAGCGGCAACGGCTCATATTTCGTAGCTTATGTGCATACGGTGCAATCGCTTTAGATAACGCTCATACACACCACAATTTACAAAAAACTCAAAAACAGCTAGAACAAGCTTTGCTTGAATTAGAAGATGCAAGTTTGACTGATCCTTTAACCGGGCTCAAAAACCGACGGTTTCTGACCCAAAATATTGAGGCTGATGTCGCCTTAAGTATTCGGAGTTACCAGACTCCGTCCACTACCGATGACTCGACTCCAAAAGATACAGATTTGCTGATGTTCTTAGTTGATCTGGATCATTTTAAGCAAGTCAATGATAAATATGGTCATGCTGCCGGTGATGCGATCTTGGTGCAGATACGGCAACGCTTGCAGCAAGTATTCCGCGATTCTGATTACCTGATACGGTGGGGCGGTGAAGAATTTTTGATCGTGGCACGTGGCACTTCAAGAGACAGAGCTGAAGAACTGGCAGAGAGAGTGAGAACTATTGTGGCTGATGTGCCATTCCAACTTGAGGGCGACTTATTTATTCGTCAGACTTGCTCGATTGGTTTTGCTTGTTTCCCGTTCGTGACAGTTTATCCACGTGCGATTGACTGGCAAGACGTAATTGATATTGCTGATATCGCCTTATATTCAGTGAAGCATTCTGGCAGAAATGGTTGGGTTGGCTTGTTGGCGGAAGAACACGCATGGCCAGAATTATTGCTTTGTACCTTGAAGGCCGACGCGCAAGCCGCCATACTCAATAACGAATTGCGCATGACTACAAATAAAGTGACGGAGGCTGTAGTCCATGCTTTGCGTGCCAAGCAGCCCGGCGAGTAAAATAAATACATCACCACAGGTAAGTTCGGATATTGACTAAGCGACTGCCTGAGTTCATTCCTATTTAGAAAGATATGCGACACATGGAATATGCCGTAATTGATACACAAATTTCACCCGATGGCCGGATGGAAGTTTTATCCAAAGCCGAAGTACAAAAATTATTGGATACCAGCCATAGCGGTCTTTATCAATTGTTTCGCCGATGCTCACTCGCTGTATTAAATTGCGGTAGCAGTCTGGATGACGGTAAAGAATTGCTGGAGCGTTATAAAAACTTTGATATTCGCATTGTCCAACGTGAACGTGGCATTAAGCTGGACGTCAAAGCGGCGCCTGCCAGTGCCTTTGTTGATGGTGTAATGATCAAGGGAATACAAGAGCATTTGTTTGCTGTGCTGCGCGATATTTTGTTTGTTCAGTCGGAGATAGAAGACAACCCACAGTTCGATTTGACAGCCACAGAAGGTATCAGCAACGCGGTATTTCACATTCTGCGCAACGCTAATTTCTTACGACCACAAATCAATCCTAATATCGTCGTTTGTTGGGGCGGGCACTCCATCTCTAGTGATGAATATGACTACACCAAGCAGGTGGGTTATCAAATGGGTTTGCGAGCCTTAGATATTTGCACCGGTTGTGGTCCGGGCGCAATGAAGGGGCCGATGAAGGGTGCAACGATCGGCCATGCGAAACAACGTATTCACGGCGGACGTTATTTAGGGTTGACTGAGCCAGGTATTATCGCGGCAGAGGCACCAAATCCTATCGTCAATGATTTGATTATTTTGCCTGATATTGAAAAGCGCTTAGAAGCATTTGTCAGAGTAGGTCATGCTGTTGTCGTGTTCCCTGGCGGAGCAGGTACGGCGGAAGAGATTTTGTATTTGTTGGGCATTTTGCTTCACCCAGAAAATGCGGAGATGCCTTTCCCTCTGATTTTTACAGGCCCAGAAAGTGCTAAAGATTATTTTAAACAAATTGATCAATTTATTGGTGATACTTTGGGTACAGAGGCGCAGCAACGCTATCAAATTATTGTGAACGATCCCGTGTTGGTCGCGCAGGAAGTGCAGGCCGGTATCAAGAAGGTGAGAGAATTCCGTAAAGCCAGAGGAGATGCGTATTATTTCAATTGGTTGTTAAAAATCGATACAGAATTCCAAAAGCCGTTTGATCCTACTCATGAGAATATGCGCAACCTTGCGTTGCACAAAAATCAGGAGCGCCATTTGTTGGCGGCAAATTTACGTCGCGCTTTTTCAGGCGTGGTCGCAGGCAATGTCAAAGACCAGGGGATACGTGCCATCGAGAAGCATGGCCATTTTGAAATCAGGGGCGATGTCACTCTGATGGAGTCCATGGATGCCTTGCTTAACTCATTTGTTGCACAAAGTCGCATGAAACTACCAGGCAAAGCATATATACCGTGTTATCGCGTTATAAAATAAGTTTTAGTAGCATAATTAGATGTAATGACGAGTCGCCCGATTTGCTCATACATACAACATGATCGACTCCCTAACCCTTGAGGATTACTGACATGAGTAGCAGCGTACAACAGGAAGTTGATGAGCGTACTAACCTGACTGGCTCTAATAAATTTGAGCTGTTGTTATTCCGGCTAGGCGGAGATGCTAACGGCGATCGCTCGGAGCTGTTTGGTATTAATGTGTTTAAGGTGCGTGAGATTGTTGCCATGCCAGTGATTACTGCTGTCGCTGGTGCTATGCCACACAATCTTGGTGTAGTGAATTTGCGTGGACAGATTATTCCGGTAATTGACTTGCCATCGGTAGTTGGGTGCAAGCCTAAGACTGGTCTAAATATTATGTTGGTTACTGAATACGCCCGTTCAACCCAAGGTTTTGCGGTGGAATCGGTAGAAGAAATCGTCCGTCTCGACTGGAGCCAGGTGTTATCCGCAGAATCTAGCGCCGGTGGCGGCATGGTCACCAGTATAGCCCGCCTTGATGGCGATGTAGAAGATACCCGTTTGGCACAAGTCTTGGATGTGGAGCAAATCCTACGTCAAATTTCACCCAAAGATGGTAAGGACGTAGACCCAGAAACAATAGGTGCCAAAATTGTACTACGCGCTGGCGCAGCGATTTTGGCAGCCGATGATTCTGCCGTTGCACGTGGCTTGATCGAGCAAGCTTTAAATGCCATGGGAACGCCATTCATTATGACCAAAACTGGCAAGGAAGCATGGGAGCGCTTGCAAGCTATTTCAGCTGCTGCGCAAGCAGAAGGCAAGACGGTATACGACAAAGTGGCGATGGTATTGACGGATTTAGAAATGCCAGAGATGGACGGTTTTACTTTAACCCGCAATATCAAGCAGGATGAGCGTTTTAAAGGTTTACCAGTGGTGATTCATTCATCTTTATCAGGTTCCACTAACGAGGATCACGTCAGAAGCGTTGGCGCAGATGCATATGTCGCAAAATTTGTAGCAGAAGAATTAGCCGCGACTATTCGTGAAGTGTTACGAGGCTAATCTTGATCGCTTAAGTTCGGCTGCGCTTGTGAGCTAAGCCAAGTAAAGTTGATTACCAATTATAAAGGGCGCATTAAGCGCCCTTTATAATTGAACGGTCGTTGTAAATTTAAATCAATTTTTATTCAACGATCTGCTGGCGCTTGTGCCGGCACTCGTTGCCAACCAGCCGGGCAACTCTTAATCGACGGATAAAAACCGTCGGGATTATGGCAGTAGTACCAATCACCAGAGCTTTGTTGCGGTGTCCCAGGTGTTACGTAGTTATTGGGCGGATTATTGCTATTTGATTGCTCAATATAGACCGTGGTCGGAGGGGCAACTACTACATCTGGATAATAGCGGTAGGTATTTGGGTAATAATATGGTCCCCCATAATAATATGAACTGGCAAACACGGGGAATGGGTTGACATAAATACCCAAACCAAAACGTGGCCCATGATAAAACGGACGTGCCAGAGCTACACTGCTGCTAGTGATAGCAAGGATTACCAACATAGAAACAAAAGGTTTAATTAACTTCATCACACACCTCGCAAAAAATACAATGACATCATACGCAATTAGTTTAGGATGAAAATCATAATAATACTTAATGAATTACAGCCTGTTACTCGTTTATTATCTTTATTTAAACTACGTTACATGGAAGGTTATAACCATAATTTTTCATTAAAAATATCGTTTATTTGACCGGATGAGTATGAAAAAGTTTAACTAATGCAGTAGAAATAGCATTTTAATTAAGATAGAAGAGCGGAGAGAGAAATGACTTACGAAGAATATTTAGATGAAGTAACCACGTTGTTGACTGAAATGTATGACCTCACAGACGAGGCGGCGATTAGGTATGTGATGCGCGCGCAAGCAGCGAGTTTTTTTAGTTTGCATGACGATTATCCAGAAATGCGCAATCAACAGCGTGCGATTCATGATGCTAAATTAGTGTTTGAGCAAAGAAACAAATCACGTCCAGAAATTTATCGAAAATAATTTCGTTTTTAGGGCACTAAATTTTGCTCTCATAGTCAATAACAACATTTTGATTTAGTTTTTACAGTTTAAAGAGAAAATCATCCTTTTTATGGAAGAGCGCCAGCGCTGTCTCTTAAGGGATTTTTTTGATTTTGTCCGACGCTGATTTAATTTACTTGAAAGCTGCCATGCCAAGTTTGAAGTCCTTGTTCTTTATTTTCCTTCTCTTTGTCTTTGCTTTTACAAATATTGCTACTGCGGATAGTCTCAATACAAAAGAGTTGAACAAAGCCGACGCTGCTGAAGCAAGTAAGCCCAATACCCGTGAAAACTACACCAAGTATGAATATCGCATTCCCATGCGTGACGGCGTTAAATTATTTACCGTGGTGTATGTACCCAAAGACGCCAGCAAAACCTATCCGTTTCTAATGGTACGCACGCCATACAGTGCAGGCATTCATCAGCAGGACCAATTGCATTATGGGGTAGATTTTTATCCTTCGTCTTTAGGCCCATCTAAAGAATTTGATGCCAGCGGTTACATTTTCGTCAATCAAGATGTGCGCGGTCGCTATATGTCTGAAGGCAAATGGCAAGAAATGACGCCGCATCAAAAAACTGCACGTTTAGGAGGTGAGGGTGTTGAGAGTCAGGACATGCATGACACTGTTGAATGGTTGCTCAAAAATGTATCCGGCAATAACGGCAAAGTCGGCATCTGGGGAATTTCTTATCCTGGATTTTATACATCGGCCAGTATCATCGACTCCCATCCCGCGATCAAAGCCGCATCTCCGCAAGCACCAGTGACTGACTTGTATATGGGCGATGATTCTTATCATGGCGGTGCTTTCATGTTGTCGGCTAATTTCGGTTTTTATGCCAGTTTTACCGAGCAAGCTAACCCGACTAACCAACCTAAGCGTTGGGATGAGTTTGATTTTGGAACTGAAGATGGTTACGAATACTTTTTATCGCACTTGACGCTGAAAAAAATCACAGGACAACTTACGGAAAAACAGCGTGAATTATTGATGCCAACAATTAACCATACAAGTTATGATGAGTTTTGGCAGTCAAGAAATATTGCGACGCATCTTAAAAATATCCACGCTGCAGTTCTGACCGTTGGTGGTTGGTACGACGCAGAAGATCCGCAAGGACCATTAACAACCTATCGCAGTATTAAGAAAAACAATTCCGGTATTTATAACGGACTAGTGATGGGACCTTGGGCACATGGAGGATGGGGGCGCTCCGATGGTCAGTCGCTAGGCTACGCCAATTTTGATGCAAAGACAGGGGACTATTATCGTAAAAATATTGTTTTTCCTTTCTTTGAACAATATCTCAAAGGAGTGACTGGTAAAGTAATGCCAGAAGCTCAGATGTTTGAAACTGGTACCAATGTATGGCGCAGTTACTCATCGTGGCCACCGCAACAAGCGATCACGAAGACATTGTATTTTGGTGCCGGCGGTACTTTGAGTTGGACGCAGCCTTCAGCCAATATTAATGCATTTGACGAGTACGTCAGCGATCCAAAAAAGCCGGTCCCGTTTGTTGGTTACACGGCACTTGGAGTACCAAAAGAATATCCGACGTCCGATCAGCGTTTTGCGTCCACCAGATCAGATGTATTAGTTTACAAGAGCGAGCCGCTGGAGGACGACATCACGATCGTCGGGCCAATTTCGCCAAAACTATTTGTCTCTACTACGGGTACCGATGCCGATTGGGTAGTTAAACTTATTGACGTTTACCCTAGTGATTATCCTGCCCCAGTTGACGCGAAAGTTAGGCTTAATGATGTACCTCCGCCATCGATGACGATGGGCGGTTATCAGCAATTGGTGCGTGGCGAACCTTTGCGCGGCAAGTTCCGCAATAGCTTCGAGGCGCCGCAACCGTTTGTCCCTGGTCAGGTTGAAAGCGTGAATTATTCTATGCCTGACATTAACCATACGTTCCGTCGCGGTCACCGCATTATGGTACAGGTGCAAAGCTCCTGGTTTCCGCTGATCGATTTGAATCCGCAAAAGTTTATGCAGATTCCAGATGCAAAGTCTGAGGATTTCCAAAAGGCGACTCAGCGTGTGTACCACGCGCCGGGACAGTACTCGGGTATCGCGGTTCAGGTATTGCCAGCATTAAAATAGACCCTGCCGGGTGATTTCAATATGAGTGTTGTAGTAAAAAATGTGGCGAAAAGGAGTAACAGCGCTTAACCATATTGCCCTTTAGTTTTACTTATTTTGTTTGACTTACTTCGTTTTACTTGCTTAGACAAGTCGTTTGACTCATTGACCTGGGTCAAGCTTCCATTAATTTTTATGAGACACAATCAATGAAAAAAACAATGACACTGCGTCGTAGCGTACTGGCAATTTTGCTGTGCTTCTCATCAGCAGCAACCATACATGCGCAATCCAATAGTAATAATCTGGTGCTAGAGGCGCAAACGATGGACCTTAAATCGGATCCATGTACTGACTTCTTTGAGTATGCCAATGGTACTTGGCTCAAGACAAATACTATTCCCGCTGATCGTGCGCGCTATACCGCATATGACGAAGTGACCGAGAGAAATCTGCTGGCCCTAAAGGGAATTGCCGAATCTGCATCGGCTAAATTAGCGGACCAAAGCAATAGTGCCGTAGTCAATCTGATTGGTGCTTATTATCATAGCGGTATAGATGAAGCGCGCATCGAAGCGGATGGCGCTAAGTCATTGGCGGCAGATTTGGCTCAGATTGACTCTATTACTGATCGTGCTCAACTGTTAGCAGTAATCGCACATCAACATCAAATTGGTGTCGGATCACTATTCAATTTCTATATTGATCAAGATGCTAAAAACACTACGCGGTATATCCCTCAAATCGTTCAAGGCGGCTTGGGTTTGCCAGATCGTGATTATTACCTCAAAACCGACGCAAAAACCTTGGATATCCGTCAAAAATATCAGTCCTATATTGCGACGATGTTTGGATTGTTAGGTGATGTACCAGAACTCGCCAAACAAAACGCTGCAGCAGTTATCGCATTAGAAACACGACTTGCTAAAGCCTCTATGAGCAAGGTCGATTTACGCGATCCAAAAGCTTCTTATCATTTGATGGACGTTAATGGCTTAAGCAAGTTAAGCAAACTTGATGGAAGTGCTAAATGGGCTAATTATTTCAAAGATATTGGCTTGGTTGACCCCGCACAATTTAATGTTGGTCAGCCTCAGTTTATTGCCGAGGCCGGCCGCATGTTGAACACTTTGCCGCTCCCGCAATGGAAAACCTATCTACGCTGGCAATTAGCAAATGCAAACGCCAAAGATTTATCTTCCGCTTTTGTAAATGCAAACTTTGACTTCTATGGACGTACTTTAGCTGGCACCAAAGAATTACAGCCGCGCTGGAAGCGAGTTTTGCATAACCTCGATAGCAATGTTGGTGAGGCATTGGGAGAACTTTATGTGGCACAATTTTTTGGTCCCGAAGCCAAAGCCGGCGTGTTGGAGATGGTCGATAACATCAAATTGGCAATGCGTGACAGCCTGGCTAAAGCAGACTGGATGGCTGCCAGCACCAAGCAACAGGCATATCGCAAATTAGATACGATCGTTGTTAAGATTGGCTATCCGGACAAATGGCGTGATTACAGTCAACTCAAAGTCGATCCTAATTCTTATGCAGGTAATAATATGCGTGCAGCCGAGTTTGAATTTAAACGTAATCTCGCTAAGTTTGGCAAACCGATTGACCGAAACGAATGGGGCATGACACCGCAAACGGTCAACGCTTATTACAATCCGACGATGAACGAAATGGTCTTCCCTGCAGGTATTTTGCAACCACCGCTTTATCACATTAAAGCTGACCTTGCTGCAAATTACGGCAACACAGGTGCCACGATTGGTCACGAACTAACGCACGCATTTGATGATGAAGGTCGTCAGTTTGATGCCGATGGTAATCTTAAAAGCTGGTGGACTACATCGGATGAAAAAGCCTTCTTAAAGCGAGTTGCCGGGATAGAAAAGCAATTTGATGAATTTAATCCTATCGAAAAATTGCATATCAATGGCAAATTGACTGCGGGTGAAAATATTGCCGATCTTGGCGGCGATAAAATTGCTTTGCAAGCCTTGCGTGCTGCATTGAAAAACACGCCACAAGCGCCAGAGATTGATGGTTTAACGCCAGAGCAACGTTACTTTATTGCGAATGCACAGAGCTTCCGCGGCAAGATGCGTGACGAGAGTTTGCGTCTGCAATTGGCAACTAATCCACACGCATCTGAAAAATATCGAGTGATCGGTCCTATCGCCAATATGCCTGAATTTGCCGAGGCATTTAGTTGTCCTGCAAATCGTTCTCCACTTCGCCCTGAGGGAAAGCGTGTGACTATTTGGTAAGTCCTAACGGTGTGATCAGGCCGAATCCAGACTAAAGGTGCCTGATTACACTTTTTCCATTTCTTCTGCATCTAGCGCAATGACGTGAGTTTGTAACATACCAGTTTCGTCATGCCATTCACGTACTACACAGGCTTGGCCAAAATCATCGAGGTCAACGATTTTAAAAAAATTGCCGATCATTGATTCAAATAAAATTCTTTCATCAGCAGGGAAGCTTTTAATGAATTGCTTGTCCAGACTAACAATACGAACAATGTCTCCCACTGTAACTATTTGATTTTTACAGTCGAGTATTTTGGGGCTAGTCATATAAAATCCTCAATTTTGATAATAGTTGCATTATCCCATAGCTTATCGCTCGTACCGCATGCAGTGCCACTGGATATCTTAATCAAAAGAAATTTTGTTGCTCGCCTATTCTTTTATTTTCTTGCCTTTATTGAATGACTATTTTGGTTTGCTTGTAGCAAATTGTATTTGGATAGCTATGACACGCTTGAGATAGCGAGGCTTACAGTACAATCAAAGTATTCTCTATTTTCTCTCCACGCACTCCGCGTATTCCAATATGAAGCGTCCCCGTTTTTTGCCCGATAACATGACCTTGCTGATATTGGCAGTCGTGCTGACGGCGAGTATCTTTCCTTGCACTGGCAATGTGGCAGTTGGTTTTGATTATGTAACGACGTTCATGATTGGCCTGCTATTTTTTATGCATGGCGCAAAACTTTCTCGTCAGGCGGTGATTGCTGGTGCAGGTCACTGGCGTTTACATCTAACAGTATTGTTATTTACTTTTGCAGTTTTCCCGATTCTTGGTTTGCTGTTGAAACCTGTACTGCTGTGGATGATTACACCTGAGCTGTATCTTGGTATTTTATTTTTATGCGTGTTGCCCTCAACCGTACAATCGTCGATCGCTTTTACCTCGGTCGCGCGTGGTAATGTACCCGCAGCGGTTTGTAGCGCATCTGCCTCCAATTTGCTCGGCATTTTTCTCACACCTTTATTAGTCAGCCTGATCGTTGTATCGAATGGCGCTAATCATTCTTCATTTGATGCAGTATTAAAGATTGTGTACCAATTGCTGCTACCGTTTGTGGCTGGCCAATTAGTGCGACCTTTGATCGCGCCCTGGATAGAGAGAAATAAAGATGTTCTGAAGATGGTCGATCAAAGCTCTATTCTGTTAGTCGTTTATGTCGCTTTTAGCGAGGCTGTTGTACAAGGTTTGTGGAAGCAAGTGCCGCTGGTGATGTTGGCCAGTCTGCTGATCATTAGCGGTGTGATGCTGGCGATTATCATCTTCTTGACGTCTTATGCCAGCCGTCAGTTCGGTTTTAGTAAAGAGGATGAAATTACTGTGGTTTTTTGTGGTTCCAAAAAGAGTCTGGCCAGTGGCGTACCAATGGCAAAAGTTTTATTCGCCAGCCACACGGTAGGCATGGTGCTGCTACCGCTGATGTTGTTCCATCAATTGCAGCTAATGGTCTGCGCCGTGTTAGCGCAACGGTATGCTCGTCGAAATGAAATAGCTGGACTAGGGTCTGTTGACACTTAAAACCGAAAAATAGAAATAATTACGAAGGAGTCGCGATGCCCCGTTTTGCCGCTAACCTCAGCATGATGTATACCGAACACGCCTTTATTGACCGCTTTGCTGCTGCCGCTAAAGATGGATTTAAAGGTGTGGAATTTTTATTCCCTTACGACCATCCAGCTAGCCAATTACGTCAGAATTTAGATGAGCATGGATTGCAACAAGTTCTCTTCAATGTCTCTCCCGGGAATTGGATCGCGGGCGAGCGTGGTCTGGCGTCGTTGCCGGGCCGCGAGGATGAGTTTAAGCATGCGATTGATATTGCACTTGACTATGCCCGCGTGCTGGGTAATCGCACATTACATGTCATGGCAGGATTAATACAGCCAGAGCAGGAAGAGCTGGACAGAGCGCGCCATCGCGCTGTGTATCTTAAAAATCTTGCCTATGCTGCGTTGCTTGCTGCCAAAGAGGGCATCACTGTAGTGATTGAACCCATCAATACACGTGATATGCCCGGTTATTTTTTGACCCATCAGCAAGAGGCACAAGAGATTTGTACTGAAATCGGCGTAGAAAACCTACAAGTGCAATTTGATATTTATCACTGCCAGATTATGGAAGGCGATGTCAGCAAAAAGCTACAGCGCGATATGCAGCGCAAGCATGGCGGCATTGGCCATATCCAAATTGCAGGTGTGCCAGATCGGCATGAACCCGATCTGGGCGAGCTGAATTATCCGTATTTGTTTGAGCAGATCGATGCGCTGGATTATGCAGGCTGGATCGGTTGTGAATACAGACCGAGGGCAGGGACATCAGAGGGATTAAATTGGTTAAAACCTTGGCTGGCATAAGATGTCAGACCAAATGCTGGGCTAACTCATCACAGCTAAAAAACCTATACTCCCCCATTTTTTTATAAAATATGCCGTATTGTCCAAGGAGTCATTGGACACTTAATAAATACGGGTGGGGGTATATATTGGCGATATTCGGCGATTAAACCGAATATCGCGAAGTTGTTCACTAGCTTGCCCATTGAGTCGCTTACTAAGTCGCCATTCATGTTGTGACCGGAATGACGACTTAAAATGCGCAACTAATCAAATAATTCTGATTTACTCTTCGCCCACTTGCAAAATCAGTTTGCCGAAGTTTTTACCTTCAAACAGCATCATCAAAGTATCAGGGAAAGTCTCGATACCATTGACGATATCTTCCCGCGTATGGAATTTTCCTTGCGCCATCCAAGCGCCCATTTCTTTGACTGCATCACCATAACGCGCTGCATAGTCGAACACGACGATGCCTTCCATGCGCGCACGATTGACCAGCAATGACAGATAATTAGCAGGACCTTTGACGGGCGTTGTATTGTTGTATTGAGAGATCGCGCCGCAGATAATAATACGAGCTTTCATGTTGATGCGGGTCAGCACGGTATCGAGAATCTCGCCACCGACATTATCAAAATAAATGTCAACTCCATTCGGGCAATGTTCTTTCAAGCCATCTTTGACTGAGCCATTTTTGTAATCGATGCAGGCGTCAAAACCCAATTCTTTGACAACGAAATCGCATTTATCTTTGCCGCCCGCGATGCCGACGACGCGACAACCCTTTTGTTTCGCAACTTGACCGACAGTCTGGCCAACCGCGCCTGCTGCGCCGGAGACCACCACGGTTTCTCCCGCTTTTGGCATGCCGACATCTAGCAATCCGAAGTAAGCGGTCATGCCAGGCATGCCCAATGCGTTCATGTATTTTGGCAATGGTGCCAGCTTAGGATCGACTTTATAAAAGCCAGCGACTTTATCGTCAGCGGCACCAACCCAGTATGTTTGTACACCAATACCGCCAGAGACATAATCACCGATCGCAAAGCGGGGCGATTTGGAGGCAATTACTTTACCAATACCACCGGCGCGCATGACTTCGTTAATCGCTACCGGACGGATGTAGGATTTGCCTTCGTTCATCCAGCCGCGCATGGCGGGGTCTAGCGACAGATAAATCGCTTGTACGACGATTTCGCCATCGACGATTTCGCGGACGGCTTCCGTCGTAAAAGACCAGTCACTGTGTTTTGGGTTGCCGACCGGACGGGCGGCGAGACGATATTGTTGATTGCTGAGTGTGTTTGTCATGTTGTCTCCAGGTTTTTATTGGATGGGTTGCAAATTTAAAATGCAATGTGAAATCTAAAAAAAGCGTACTAAAGATATCGATCATTGAGATAGCAATGAATCATCAAACTATACACGATTAATTAGAACGATCGTGCTTTTAAATTGATTTAAGACGCATCAAGTGGCATGCGACAATACGCACTCGTTTTTTTGCACTACATCGACAGTTTTTTGCTGATTTCTTTTGATTTTTTTTGATTTCTAAAGCATTACCTTTAACTATGCATCCAGAATATATCCTAACCCTGTCTTGTCCAGATCAACGTGGCATTGTTCACAAAGTTTCCGGCTTCCTGGCCAACCATGGCTGCAATATTATTGATTCCGCCCAGTTTGGCGATGCGCAATCGGCTTTGTTTTTTATGCGCGTTCATTTTGCTGCTGAAGATGCGACGATCAGCGATGCCAGCTTGCGACAAGAATTTGCCACATTGGGGGGCGATTTTCAGATGAACTGGCAATTGCACGATGCGCGCCATAAGCCGCGTGTGATGTTAATGGTCTCTAAGATCGGGCACTGCCTGAATGACTTATTGTTCCGCTATAAAAGTGGTTTATTGCCGGTGGAGATTAAAGCGATCGTTTCTAACCATACGGACTTTTATCAGTTAGCGGCTAGTTACAATATTCCATTCCATCATTTGCCTTTGGCTGCAGGTGCCTCCTCCGATGCCAAGCGCGTGCAAGAACAAAAAATTGTCGAACTTGTCGAAGCGAATGAAATCGAACTGGTCGTTTTAGCCCGATACATGCAGATTTTGTCGCCAGAGTTATGCAATGCCTTGCAAGGCAAGGCAATCAATATTCACCATTCGTTTTTACCAAGTTTTAAAGGTGCCAAGCCGTATTATCAGGCGCATGAGCGTGGCGTTAAGCTGATCGGTGCAACCGCGCATTTTGTGACAGGTGATCTGGATGAAGGTCCGATTATTGAGCAAGATGTAGAGCGCGTCGATCATGCAATGGAGCCCGACACACTCACCGCGATAGGACGTGATGTGGAATGTGTCGTACTAGCGCGCGCTGTGAAATGGTTTGTCGAGCATCGTATTTTGTTGAACGGACATAAGACCGTCGTTTTTAAATAGCCAGATATTTTTTCACTGAATTCGCTGGCGCTTTTTCTGGCATATTTGTCAGCTCATTTGTCAGTTCAGGGGTAAGCGCAATGAGCGACTTACCCCATTATTTTTAAAGTAGAAGTTGCATGGCACTCAAATCCACCATTTACAAAGCTGACCTGAATATCTCTGACATGGATCGCGGCTATTACGCTGACCATAGTCTGACCATCGCCAGACATCCGTCCGAAACGGACGAACGTATGATGATCAGAGTCCTGGCATTTGCCATCCATGCCAGTGAAAAGCTGAGTTTTGGCAAAGGTATTTCCGATACCGAAGAACCTGATTTATGGGAAAAAGATTACACAGATGCGATCCAGCTTTGGGTCGAAGTAGGGCAACCGGATGACCGTCGTTTGCTCAAAGCTTGTGGCCGTTCTGAGCAAGTGGTCGCCTATAGTTATGCCAGCACCAGCGACATCTGGTGGAAGCAAATGAATAGCCGCCTCGATCGCGCCAAAAATCTTAAGGTCATGAATGTGCCCGCGGCTACCAGTCAGGCGCTTGCCAAACTCGCGCAAAGAAATATGCAATTGCAATGCACGATACAAGATGCGCAGATCTGGCTGACAGCAGGGGATGAGTCGGTACAAATTGATCTGGAAACCTTCAAGGCCGATCAGGCTTAACCTAAGTCGAAATAAAGCCAGATCATCTTGCTCAAGTCACTCATGTCTATTTTTAAGTCCAAATCATTTAAATTTCCCCCGGTAACGACATCAGAGGACGATGGTGTGCGTTTCCTACATCTGGGGACACCGATGGTGCAGGGCGCAATGCGTTTAACTAAACCAGACGCGATTGAGCTGGAATACGTGCAAAACATGGTGGTCTGGATGTTATTTAAAGCCGCGCCGCAGCACATTGCACAATTAGGTCTGGGTGCTGCGGCGCTGACTAAATTTAGCTATCGCCAATTTCCCGATGCTAGAGTGACAGCGATCGAACTCAATCCTGCTGTGATCTCTACTTGCGAAGCTTTATTCGCCTTGCCACCGAACGACGCGCGTTTGCAAGTGCGCAATATGAATGCGATGGACTTTGTGCTGGATCAGTCTCATCACAACACGATCGATATTTTGCAAGTTGACCTATACGACGAGTTATCACGCGGTCCTGTTTTAGATAGCCCTGAGTTTTATCAAGCCTGCGCTGATTGCTTGACGGAAGACGGCATCATGACGACGAATGTGTTTGGCGACTACGACAGCTATGCCAAAAATATTGATGCGATGAAGCTAGTATTTGATGCCGTTGTCTGGCTACCGGCGGTCGACGATGAAAATCTGGTTGTTATCGCTTTTAAAAAAGCACCTTCTCTCGATTTTAGTGATTTATATGAGCGCGCTGGTGTAGTTAAGAAAAAATATAATTTACGCGCCAAATCCTGGGTCGATGGATTGAAGTTGTGGATGAAAGAGCAGGTTGGCGAGTAATATTTTTAGTGAAAATCATGTTTTTGTTATTTTCTCAGGCTCTTTCGATTTGGATAAATCCGTGATATAAAATTTGTTTTAGTAAGTAATTTAATATACTCCCCACAAAAAATGAAAAAAATAGCTTATTGTCCAATCATTATATGGACATTAAAAATATACTAATGGTGAGTATATTTAACTTCAATCTCTGAATAATCTAATTCTGTTTTGCAAAATAGACTGGCTAAGACACTGAATAAGACACTGAACAAGTTTGGTTTATAATCCGCAAATGTTAAAAAAGTTCATCATCCTGCTCATCGTCGCCTTCACATTCCAGCTCAGTTGGTCGGTGGCAAGCGCCTATTGCATGCATGAGACTGGCAAAACATCGCAGCATTTTGGTCACCATCCGCATCAACATCAGGCTGAAAAACAGGCCGATCAGCCAAGCAATTCTGCTGAAAAAAAATCTGACTCAAAAATAGCATTCCACCCGGATTGCGCATCGTGTGCACATAGCCCAGTCGCCGCCTATTCCTTGCAAAACGAACTGGTCAAGCCTTTGCTGGTTTCCTATCAAGCTGGTACTTCAAACACAGAGCCAACGGCTCCTTATCTGGGCAAGCCTTTGCGCCCCAAATGGATGATCGCTGCCTAGTTCCAGCGCATCGTTAGTCCCCCATTTTGTTTACTGATTTACACGCTAAATATAGTTTGACTATGTCGTCGTAGACGCGACTTCGCTGGATTTTCCCTGCTCGATTGTCGGAATTTTTTCCGAGACGTTGTCGAGCTGTTTTCGGTTGTATCGAATACGCAGGATCATCCTATGTCACCATTTTTTAAAATATTTTCACCCTTGGCCTTGTCTGCCCGGATTTTATGTCCGGCTACATCTTCCATCGCCTCAACCCAGGCATTCTCAGCAGAGCCGCCTGCGTCATTACGCACTTTATCGGTTACTTTCGCAGTTACTTCGCCAGCTACCTCATTAACCTCATCACTCACCTTACCAGTGGCACTTGATCGCGCTCTCAAAGCCAATCCGGAGGTCGCCGCTGCAATGCGTGAGGTGCAAGCGCAACAGGGCGTCATGCGGCAGGCGGGTATATTGCCCAACCCTGAGCTGGCCGCGACTGTAGAAGATACGCAAAAAGCGACCAGAACCACCACCGTCCAACTGAGTCAATTAATAGAACTGGGCGGCAAACGCTCCGCGCGGATGACTGCAGCAGAGCGTCAATATGATATTGCTGTGATTGAACTGGCGATGAAACGTGCCGAGATTCACGCCGCAGTAGTCTCGTATTTTTATGAGGTATTGATCGCACAAGAGCGACAACGCCTGGCGCGTAGCTCTACTGATCTGGCACAAACGGTAACGCAAGCAGCCTCTAAGCGGGTGTTAACCGGAAAAATCTCACCGCTGGAAGAGACTAAAGCGCGCGTTGCTGAGTCGGCTATTCGTATTGAACTTGCGCAAGCCAATAGCGACCTTATCAACGCACGCCAGCGACTTGCTGCCGTGATGGGGAGTCATTTGTCCATAGTTGAGACGGTAGCTGCTCAGTCGCCCGGTGCAACAAGTCCCCTAACTCAGCCTAACTTAATGAGCCCGCTGAATTTGCCAAACGTTCCAAGCCTGCAGGAGATCATGGCAAGTATGCAGCGCTCCCCCATTTTGCTGCGAGCAAGGACAGAAGTGGATCGACGTCTTGCCTTGTCGCAGGTAGAACGCAGCCGTCGGGTACCGGATATTACCCTTAGCGCCGGTGCTAAACGTGATGAGCAATTAGGGCGTAACCAGGCGATCTTTGGTGTCTCAATACCGCTTCCCTTATTCGATCGTAACCAGGGCAATCTGCAAGAAGCCTTAAGTAGAACCGATAAATCGCGTGATGAGTTAAGCGCGACAGAACTACGTCTGGGCAGCGAACTGATGCAAGCTCATCAGCGCCTGAGTGTGGCGCACGAGGAAACCACATTGATGCAAAAAGACCTGTTGCCGGGAGCGCAAACAGCGTACGACGCATCGCTTAAAGGCTTTGAATTTGGCAAGTTCAGCTTTCTGGATGTACTCGATGCACAACGTACTTTGCTGCAAGCACAATCCCAGTATTTGCGTACTTTATCCGACACCCACCGCGCCGCTGCTGAGATCGTACGTCTTACCGGTGACGCTACTTTGGTTGCTGCGCTGATCTCAGATCAGACAGCATCCACATCCCCATTTTAGGAGCTGAAGATGGACTTAAATACCGACAATAAAATGAACAAAAATAATCAAAAAAATAGACATCAGCGCCTCGCCATTGCCGTGGTGCTGGTAATCGCCGTTGTGTTGGCTGGCCTGATTTTGATGGGTAAGGGAAGTCGTACCGGAGCGGACGAGCATAGCGAAGAACATGGTAATGAGGCACATGCTGATGTCGCTGAAAATGCTAAGGGAAATCCGGCAAATCTGGTAACAAGCACGACCGCTTCTTCTGCACAAAAAGCGTCGCCAAGTGAGTTTTTAAAAGGGCCACACGGCGGTAAATTATTTGCCAAAGAGGGCTTTGGTCTGGAGCTCACTATTTTCGAGACTGAGGTGGAGCCGGAATTCAGACTGTATGCCTATAAAGATGGCAAAGCTCTGGCACCTGATGCACAAGCAGCAAGCAAACTCAGTATCGTTTTAGAGCGCTTAGGGCGCGCGCCGCAAACCTTTACATTTGTGCCGGAGAAGGACTATTTCAAAGGGAGTGCAACCGTAGATGAGCCGCACTCCTTCAAGGTCACCATCGCAGCTCAATACAATGATCAGTCCTATCAATTTGCTTATGAGCAGGTGGAGGCGCGTATGAGTATGAGCGAATCTCAATTACAGCAAAATGGAGTCGCGCTGGCAACTGCCGGACCTGCGAAGATACAAAGTGCGCGGACCTTGGCTGGTGAAATTCGGTTCAATCAGGATCGCATGATCCAAGTCGTGCCACGTCTGACCGGTATTGTCGAAACGGTGTCGGCTAATGCTGGTGACAAAGTACAAAAAGGGCAGGTATTAGCCGTCATATCTAGTCAGGCGCTGGCAGATCAGCGCAGCGATATGCTGGCCGCACAAAAACGCCTGGGATTAGCCCGCACTAATTTTGAACGTGAAAAAAAATTATGGGAAGAAAAAATCTCCGCAGAACAGGATTATTTACAAGCCCGTAATACCATGCACGAGGCAGAAATTACTCTGCAAAGTACACAGCAAAAGTTGGTGTCGCTCGGTGCCACTGCCAGTGCTGGCGGCAACCTGACAAGGTATGAAATACGTTCTCCGATTGCCGGTACCGTGACCGAAAAAAATATCGCTCCGGGACAATCACTCAAAGATGACACGCCGATTTTTATCGTCGCGGATTTAAGCACTGTTTGGGTGGAAATGACCGTGCCTGCCAAAGATATCAATCTCATCCAATCAGGACAAAAGGCCAAAGTCACAGCCACTGCATTTGTCGCGGAAGCGAACGGTAACTTGTCCTATATCGGATCGTTAGTCGGTGAGCAATCGCGCACCGCAATTGCCCGCGTCGTACTACCTAACACCACGGGAGTGTGGCGCCCGGGCTTACAAGTCAGTGTTGATCTGGTGTCCGATGAGGTAGAGGTGCCCGTCGCAGTTGCCGTTGACGGGATACAAAGCCTAAAGGAAACAAGCACCGTATTCGGCCGATATGGCAATGATTTTGAAGCGCGCCCGGTTACCTTGGGACGCAGCGATGGAAAATTCGTTGAAGTGCTCAAGGGTTTGAATGCAGGTGAGCGTTATGCGGCAAAAAATAGCTTTTTGATTAAAGCCGACATAGGCAAATCCGGCGCAAGCCACGATCATTAAGGAGAACAATATGTTTGAAAAAATCATACAGTTTTCCATCGCCCAACGTTGGGTGGTTCTGATGCTGACATTAACGATGGCGCTATTGGGACTCTATAACTACCAAAAACTGCCCATCGATGCGGTACCCGACATTACCAATGTACAGGTGCAAATCAATACTTCTGCACCCGGATATTCACCATTAGAGGCAGAGCAGCGAATTACGTTTCCGATTGAAACTGCGATGGCGGGTTTGCCACGTCTGGAACAGACCAGATCCTTGTCGCGTTACGGCTTGTCGCAAGTGACGGTGATTTTCAAGGATGGTACCGATATTTATTTTGCGCGCCAGCTCGTCAATGAGCGGATACAGGAGGCAAAGGCAAAGTTGCCAGTAGAGGCAGAGCCGGGCATGGGGCCAATTTCAAGCGGCTTGGGAGAGATTTACATGTGGACGGTTGAGGCTAAAGAAGGCGCTTTAAAAACCGACGGCACACCATACAGCCCAACCGATCTGCGAGAAATTCAAGACTGGATTGTCAAACCGCAATTGCGTAATGTCCCCGGAGTGACGGAGATTAATTCGATTGGTGGTTTTACCAAAGAATTTCAGGTAGCGCCCAGCCCAGACAAGTTGCGGTCTTACGGTCTCACTTTACAAGATGTGGTTACGGCATTAGAGCGCAACAATACCAACGTCGGCGCGGGTTATATTGAAAAGCGGGGCGAACAATATCTGATCCGTGCACCAGGTCAGGTAGAGTCCATCAAACATATCAACAATATGATAGTCGGCAATCAGCAAGCTGGTGTGATCCGTATCAAAGATATTGCCGAAGTCGGTATCGGACAAGAGCTGCGCACTGGTGCCGCGACCGAAAACGGCCAAGAGGTTGTGCTAGGAACGGTATTCATGCTGATCGGTGAAAACAGTCGTACTGTGGCTCGCGCTGTAGATCAAAAATTGGATCAAATTAATCTCAGTTTACCTAAGGGGGTGACCGCTAAAACGGTGTATGACCGCACTACGCTGGTGGATAAAGCGATCAGTACCGTGAAGAAAAATTTGCTGGAAGGCGCATTATTGGTCATCACAATTTTGTTTCTGTTTTTAGGAAATATTCGCGCCGCGCTAATCACCGCATTGGTAATCCCTTTGGCGATGTTGTTCACTTTTACCGGTATGGTGGGCAATAAGGTCAGCGCCAATCTGATGAGTTTGGGCGCGCTGGATTTTGGCATCATCATTGACGGCGCAGTCGTGATCGTAGAAAACTGTGTGCGGCGTCTGGCGCATGCGCAAACCAGCTTAGGACGCTCGTTAACCCGCAAAGAGCGCTATCAGGAAGTCTTTGCAGCTGCACAAGAAGCACGCAGACCATTGCTGTTTGGTCAGCTCATCATCATGGTCGTGTATTTGCCGATTTTTGCACTCACAGGTGTTGAGGGCAAGATGTTCCATCCGATGGCATTTACTGTCGTGATTGCTTTGCTGGGGGCGATGATTTTATCGATTACTTTTATCCCAGCAGCGGTCGCTTTACTGATCGGTGACAAAGTCAGCGAAAAGGAAAATAAGCTGATGATCTGGGCTAAGCAGGCATATCAACCGATGCTGGCTTTTACGATGATGAATCAAGCGCTGGTGTTAACCATTGCCGGTGTCGTTGTCGTTTTAAGCGGGCTATTGGCGAGTCGCATGGGGAGCGAGTTTGCCCCGAGTTTGAACGAAGGCGATATCGCATTGCATGCCTTAAGAATACCCGGTACCAGCTTATCTCAGGCGATTCTGATGCAGGCCGAGTTGGAGAAGACGATTAAGAAATTCTCTGAAGTCGATAAGGTATTTGCCAAAATCGGTACGGCAGAAATCGCAACCGATCCCATGCCGCCGAGCGTGGCGGATACCTTTATTATTTTAAAGCCGACATCCGCATGGCCAGATCCCAAACGCAGTAAAGCCGATCTGATCAAAGCGATGCAAGCGACAGTGTCGCAAGTGCCGGGGAATAATTACGAGTTCACGCAGCCCATCCAGATGCGGTTTAATGAGTTGTTGTCAGGCGTACGCAGTGACGTGGCGGTCAAAGTCTTTGGCGACGATATGGAGGTAATGAACAGTACAGCCGATAAGATTTCTGCGGTGCTGGAAAAAATTCCTGGCGCCGCCGACGTGAAGGTGGAGCAAACTACGGGTTTGCCAATGCTGACCATACAGATTGATCGCGAAAAAGCGGCCAGAATGGGATTGAACGTGGCGGACGTGCAAGACGTGATTGCCACTGCCGTTGGCGGCAAAGAGGCAGGCACGATGTTTCAGGGAGACCGGCGTTTTGATATCGTAGTTCGTTTGCCAGAGGCACTCCGCAGCGATATCGAGGCACTAAAGCGTTTGCCTGTTCGACTGCCAACGGCATCCTCCGCTTCGTCATCAATTTTGTCCTCAACTTCGTTATCAACTTCGTCATTTCGTTCGGATGCTGCAATGCATGCGTCCTTTGTCCAGTTAGCCGATGTGGCCAGTTTTAATTTTGCTCCGGGACCGAATCAGATCAGCCGGGAAAATGGAAAGCGTAGCGTCGTCGTCACGGCAAATGTCAGAGACAGAGATATCGGCTCTTTCATCAATGAGGCACAACAACAATTGGCCGCAAAAGTCGCTATTCCGACCGGCTACTGGACTACCTGGGGTGGCACTTTTGAGCAGCTGGAATCAGCAGCCAAGCGATTAAAAATTGTGGTGCCTGTCGCTTTATTCTTGGTATTACTATTGCTGTTTGCGATGTTCAATAATCTGAAAGATGGTTTGCTGGTATTTACTGGTGTGCCGTTTGCGTTGACTGGCGGTATCGTTGCCCTTTGGTTGCGCGATATTCCTTTATCAATTTCTGCTGGGGTCGGATTTATCGCACTGTCTGGTGTGGCGGTACTCAACGGGTTGGTGATGATTGCTTTTATCCGAAGTCTGCGTGAGGAGGGAATGCGGCTGGATGCAGCGATTCAGCTCGGAGCTTTGACCCGCTTACGGCCCGTGCTGATGACGGCGCTAGTCGCCTCGCTGGGCTTTATTCCTATGGCAATTGCAACCGGAACGGGGGCTGAAGTGCAGCGACCGTTGGCGACAGTCGTGATCGGCGGAATCTTGTCGTCTACTTTGCTGACTTTGCTGGTGTTGCCTTTGCTGTACCGGATGATGCATCGCCGTGAGGCGGAGGAAGATTCGGTTGCTGTTGCTACCAATTCAGTCGGCAACTAAGTTGGACACTAAGTTGGACACTAAGTGGAAACTAATTTGGCAACTTAGTTAGCAACTTAGTCAGGCTGGAAGGTGCGCCAAAATCGCCTCACTTACGAGGCGATTTGATGGCATCAGCGTATGCATGATGGGTAGCAAGATTTCCTGTTCTGCCCATGGTGCATACGCCTCTGATATGGACACCACGCCGTCATTGTCTTCATCGCCGAAAGGGCTGTATTTGCCCTTAATTCCTTTGGTGCCGATGATCGTAATCGTCGGCGTTTTGACAGGTGCAATCGCTGCCATGCGCTCGGCACTTGATAACAATTGTCCGCAATCTCCTGTCGCCACTCTAAATGGCAACAGATGTTGCACCCGTCCCGCCACTCTGGAGGTCGTGATGGGCGAGCCGAGTAAAAACAATTGCCGGGGCTGACGGCAATCTTCCGGCAATGCATTGATCGCACTGCGCAACAACACACCGCCGAGCGAATGCCCAATCAAAATATAATCGCCCTTGGCCGCAACTGCCGTGATCGTTTTAACGAGCCTGTCCCGGATTCCCGCAAAGCTTTCCAGCGCCACAAAATAATTAAAACTACTGGTCGTCAGACCATGCGCCCGCAAACGTTGCAGCATCGGTGTAGCCGACAGCGATGAGCGCCCCATCCCATGTACAAACAAGACTTGCAGTGGCTGAGAGCCGATTTGAGAATGTTCTTGAGTAGATTTGTCAGCCATTGATTGCTGTAAAATTAAAAATAAGGGGAGTATGTGAAAAAATATACCTTATTGTCCACATAACCGTTGGACAATTAAAAATACACTCCCCTAGTATATTACTGGCTTCTAAGTGCGCTGAAGCTGTTTTTCAAGTGCGATGGCGAGGTGCAGAAGCTACATTGCCTGCAATTCAGACCCATTACCAGAGCATCGAGACGTGCTTGTGACGCGCTTCAGTACCAAACAAAAAATCAGGCTAATACCTTTTTCAGCCAGCTACTGATGTCGCCAATTTCTTCCTGACAGACCGAGTGTTGCATCATGTACTCATGCCATTCCACCGGGTAGCCTAGGGATTTTAAAAGATCACGCGATTGTTCTGCTCTGGCAATTGGGATTACCTGATCAGCACGACCATGTGCCAGATAGATAGGCGTATGTTGATTCGATGCATGGCGTTCGTTGGCGACCAGATCGCGTAAGGGAACATAACCTGACAGACACATCAGACCAGCCAATTTTTCGGTATGGCGCAATCCAGTTTGCAGCGTCATCGCGCAACCTTGGGAGAAGCCCGCGAGGATAATACGGCTAGCCGGGATGCCACGGGCATTCTCACGGGCGATTAATTGCTCGATCAATACTTGTGAACTGCGCAGGCCTTTTTCATCCTCACGTCTGGCGATGTCGGTGCCCAAAATATCGTACCAGGCACGCATTGCATGACCACCGTTGATCGTGACTGGCATCACAGGCGCATTCGGGAACACAAAGCGGATTGCCGGGCAGCCTTTTAGATTCAATTCTTTCACGATCGGAACGAAGTCATTCGCGTCCGCGCCAAGGCCATGCATCCAGATGATGGCGACGGTCGGATTGGGGGCGCTTTCGAGTTCTACGGTGTCAAGTAATGTGCTCATATTGGACTTTGAGGTTGGTGTGGTTTTTGAAGGCAATGGCAAAGGTTTTGTTGCGCTGGTTTGACTAAAACTACTGCGGCATACCATTGATACTACAGAGGTTACACCACCTAAGGTCGCACCAAAAAGCCAGCGTCTTTTTAAAGAAGTTAGCTTTTTTGATCGGATCATTTTAGGGATGTCGAAGTGAGAGTGTAGCGAGCTATGCTTTGCTACGAATAGCCGATTTTGGCCGAAACACTTTACAAACTGCATCGTGTGTTTCGATATACGGACCGCCAATTAAATCTATACAGTAGGGGACGGCGGCGAAAATACCAGAGACGAGTTGCTTGCCGTCGGCATCTTTCAAGCCTTCCAGCGTTTCTTTGATCGACTTAGGCTGTCCAGGCAAATTCAGAATCAGCGCGGCATGCTCCGCCGTCTCGCGTATCACCGCAACTTGACGCGACAAGATTGCTGTCGGCACAAATTGCAGACTGATCTGTCGCATTTGCTCGCCAAAACCCGGCATTTCTTTTGTGGCGACGGCCAAAGTGGCTTCTGGAGTGACATCGCGTCGTGAGGGACCAGTTCCGCCTGTAGTGATGACCAGATGGCATTGCTCCTGATCGACCAGCTCAATCAAGGCCTGCTCAATGGCAGCACGTTCATCTGGGATTAAGCGAGTTTCCATACTCCATGAGCTGCTAAGCGCGCTACCAAACCAGTCTTGCAAAGCGGGTAAACCCTGATCTTGATAAATGCCAGCAGAAGCGCGGTCAGAAATAGAAACCAGACCAATTTTTAAATGGTCTGCTTTTTTATCTTTTACTTCAGTATTTTCTACTTTAGTATTTTCTAACTCAGTGGCTGATTTAGTCGTCATGTTGCTCATGTTTAGCATCATCAACATCATCATCGAAGTCATCTTCATCATCAGATTCCGCATCAGCTAAATCGCCAGCAGCTTTTTTCTGCGCAGCACGTTGAGCGACCTGGATATCTTTCAGAATCTGAAAAATTTCACGATATGCTTTTGGCGGCTTGTTTTCTGCCTGTTCTTTACGCGCGTTGCGGATTAGATTACGCAGGTGTTGCACGTCGAGTTCTGGATTTTGCTCTAGCAGTTCAGTCAATGCTTTGTCATCGGTCAGCAATTTATCGCGTCTGCGCTCCAGCGCATGCATGGCGGCGGTGTCGGATTTGGACTTACCTTTCCAGCTATCGATGGTTTTCTGGATGAGAGCAATTTCTTCTTCATCCAGAGTACGCATTTTTTTGCCGACAAATTGCAATTGACGACGGCGACCCTCGTGATCTTTGATGGTCTGACACATTAAAATCGCATCGCGCACATCTTCCGGCATCGGGACGCGTTTAACACGGTCTCGTGGCTGGTCGATCAGTTCTTGCCCTAATTTTTGCAGGGCGTCACTCTCGCGTTTGAGTTGCGATTTGGAGGGGCGCTCGTATTCTTGCTCGAATTCGTTGGACTTGAAGCCGCAGGAGCCTCGGTTTGGATTTGGCATAATTGATTCGCCTTTATTCTATAAACTTAATGAAACGGCTGCTATGATACCTTGTTTATCGATGACTCCAAAGAAACCTAGCCTATGAGCAAGCCTGTTTTTACCCATACTCAAGATCAATTGAAGCAAATCGCAGAGGATGTCTTACGTTTTGCGCGTGAAAAAGGCGCATCTGATGCCGCTGTCGAAATTAGCGAAGGTGGTGGTTTATCCATCAGTGTGCGCAAAGCCAAGATAGAAACCATAGAGCAAAACCGCGATAAAGGCATAGGCGTTACCGTCTACATCGGCCAAAAGCGTGGTAATGCTAGTACATCCGATTTTTCCAGCGCCTCCTTGCAGGCAACTGTCGATGCCGCCTATAACATCGCCCGTTTTACGGCGGAAGACGATTGCGCAGGCTTGCCGGAAGCGGATTTGTTAGAAATGCATCCGCAAGATTTAAAACTTTGCTACCCATGGCTGATCACGGCAGAGGAGGCGATTGATCTTGCCACCCGTACGGAAGCGGCAGCTGTGGCAGTCGATAAACGTATTACCAATAGCGAAGGTGCCAGTATTCACGCGCAACAATCGCATTTTATCGCGGCTAATTCGCGTGGCTTTATCGGCGGTTATCCCTTCTCTCGTCACACCATTTCGGTAGCGCCGATTGCGGGCAAAGGCGCTCGTATGCAGCGCGATTATTGGTATTCATCGCAGCGTAACGCAAAAAAATTAGCCTCGCCAGAGGTTATAGGTCGTTATGCCGCTGAACGTGCGCTGGCACGTTTGAACGCACGCAAATTAGATACCCGTAAGTGTCCGGTATTGTTTGAAGCACCATTAGCGGCAGGATTGCTGGGATCGTTTGTGCAAGCGGTTTCTGGCGGTGCTTTATATCGCAAATCCAGTTTTTTGCTGGATAGTTTAGGGACGCAAATTTTTCCATCCCACATCGAAATTCTGGAAGATCCTCATGTCATTGGTGCAGTAGGCTCGTCCCCATTTGATGACGAGGGTGTCAAAACGCAGCGTCGTGATGTGGTTAAAAACGGCGTGTTGCAAGGCTATTTCCTGTCTTGTTATTCCGCCCGGAAAATGAAGATGAAGACCACCGGTAACGCAGGTGGATCGCACAATTTGTCTATGACTTCAGCGTTGACTACAAAGACAGATAACTTTAAAGCCATGCTGAAAAAAATGGATACCGGCTTACTGGTGACCGAGTTGATGGGCGAGGGCGTTAATTATGTGACCGGCGATTATTCCCGCGGCGCCTCTGGTTTTTGGGTTGAGCGTGGCGTGATTCAATATCCGGTAGAAGAAATTACGATTGCTGGCAACATGCGCGATATGTTTCAGCACATTGTGGCAATCGGCGCGGATACGCTGACACGTGGCACTAAACAAACAGGTTCAATTTTAATTGAAAGTATGACGGTAGCAGGCAGTTAGCAAAAGAGAGTAATAGTTAGCAAAAAGGGAAAGTTAGGAAGTCGAGTCCGGCTCTGGCAGCTTTATTGAACAAGTCAATAAAAAATTGAATGGACAATTTAAGCAGCGGGTACGACTTCTTAACTTAATAAGAAATTAAAAAATAGAGGAGACAATGAATGAATAATAAGGACAATGTTTATGCCGGTGGCGGCAATCTGGCCAGCACCGATGTCAATCAAGAAAATCGCCTGCTGACCAAACAAGATTACAAAACACTGTCGTTAGCTGCGCTTGGTGGCGCATTAGAGTTTTATGACTTTATTATTTTTGTGTTCTTTGCCACGGTGATTGGTAAATTATTCTTCCCGCCATCTGTGCCTGAATGGCTGCGACAATTACAGACTTTCGGGATTTTTGCGGCGGGCTATCTGGCGCGTCCCTTGGGAGGCATCATCATGGCGCACTTTGGTGATCTGCTAGGACGCAAAAGGATGTTTACTTTATCCATCTTATTGATGTCGGTACCCACGCTGATGATGGGTTTGCTGCCGACTTATCAGACTATCGGTATTTTTGCACCAATCGCCTTGTTGATACTGCGTATTTTGCAAGGTGCTGCCGTAGGTGGTGAAGTGCCTGGTGCATGGGTATTTGTCTCTGAACACGTGCCAGCTAAAAACGTGGGCTACGCTTGCGGCACGCTGACCGCAGGTCTGACTAGCGGTATCTTGTTAGGGTCATTGGTCGCAACCGCGATGAATACGATTTTTACGCCAGTAGAGTTGACTGACTGGGCTTGGCGTTTGCCGTTTTTGTTGGGTGGGATATTTGGTATCGCTGCTATGTATTTACGTCGCTGGTTGCATGAGACACCCGTGTTTGCAGAACTACAAAAACGTAAAGCCTTGGCTGCTGAGATGCCGCTCAAAACTGTATTGCGCGATCATCGCGGCGCGGTTGCTGTGTCCATGCTGCTGACCTGGATGTTGTCGGCTGCGATTGTGGTGGTGATTTTGATGACACCAACTTTTCTTCAAAAAATCTATGGTTTTGATGGACGCACGGCATTAATGGCAAACAGCGTTGCAACTTTGTGTTTGACCGCTGGCTGTGTAGTTGCCGGACTGTTGTCTGATAAATTCGGCGCTAAACGCATATTGTTTTTGGGCGATTTATTTCTACTGATCTGTACTTATTTTCTGTTCACAACAATTAAGACCAATCCAGAAATGCTATTGCCGCTGTATGCCTTAACCGGTTTTGCGGTTGGTGTCGTGGGCGCTGTTCCATTTGTGTTGGTCAATGCTTTTCCGGCGCAGGTCCGGTTCTCAGGACTGTCATTTTCCTACAATGTAGCTTATGCAATATTCGGTGGTTTGACGCCAATTGTTGTGACCTTATTGCTGAAAGATAATCCACTGGCACCCGCTTATTATGTAATGGGTGTTTGTGTGATCGGTATGCTGACGGCGATGTTTGTTCGGGATCGCAGCGCAATCAAGTAAATCTGATTGGCAGGAATGATCAAACGAAGATGGACGTAAAAAAGGAGGACTAAGTCCTCCTTTTTATTTGCTAACTTATTTACTGAATCGTTTGCTGAACTACTCGCTGAACTACTTGCCTATTTAACCCAGATTTTCCATTGGAACAACGCCAGGCAGTTTGCCAAAGGTGCAATTGTCGCTGTAGCGTTTTCACTCAAATCGCGGTGGTGCTATCCCTCTAAACACCGCATGCCGTCTGCGTTTTTTGCGAAGTGGTAGCGGTCTAATGGAAAATCTGGGTTTAAGATGCTATAAGTTTGCTGCAAGTTTATTGCGGGCACGGACAATCGCTGCTTTGACCTGATTAGGTGCAGTGCCGCCGATATGGTCACGTGCGGCGACGGAGCCTTCCAGTGTCAATACGGCAAACACATCCGCTTCGATCAGACTTGAGAAAGCACGTAACTCATCCAGACTCATATCACTCAGATCGCAGCCTTTATCTACACATGTTTTGACGGCATGCGCCACAGCTTCATGCGCATCGCGGAAAGGCAAGCCGCGCTTGACTAAATAATCTGCTAGGTCGGTCGCTGTTGCATAACCTTGTAAGGCTGCAGCGCGCATTGCGTCTGGCTTCACAGTAATGCCGCCTGCCATATCGGCAAAAATACGTAAGGTGTCAGTGATGGTATCTACCGTATCGAATAGCGGTTCTTTATCTTCCTGATTATCTTTGTTGTAGGCCAGTGGCTGACCTTTCATCAAGGTGAGCAAGGCAATTAAGTGACCATTGACGCGGCCCGTTTTACCACGTGCCAGTTCTGGCACATCAGGATTTTTCTTTTGCGGCATGATCGATGAGCCTGTGCAGAAGCGATCTGCAATATCGATAAAGCCGACCCGTGGACTCATCCAGATTACCAGCTCTTCTGACATACGGGAGATATGCGTCATGATCAGCGCCGCCGCTGCGCAAAATTCAATCGCAAAATCACGATCAGATACTGCATCCAGCGAGTTGTGGCATACATCATCAAAACCCAGTGTTTTTGCGACACGTTCACGGTCAATCGGGAAGGTCGTACCAGCCAGTGCAGCAGCGCCCAGCGGCAAACGATTGACGCGCTTGCGACAATCCACCATACGCTCGGCATCGCGGCTGAACATTTCTACATACGCCAGAATATGGTGACCAAACGTGATCGGTTGTGCGACTTGCATATGGGTAAAGCCGGGCAAAATCGTTTCTGCATTATTTTCTGCCAGATCCAGCAGAGCAGAGCGCAAATCACCGAGTAAGCCAACGATATTATCAATCGCTGCGCGCACATATAAACGGATGTCTGTCGCCACCTGATCATTGCGTGAGCGACCGGTGTGCAGACGTTTGCCGGCATCGCCGACTAATTCGGTCAGGCGTTTTTCGATATTCAGATGCACGTCCTCCAGATCCAGTAACCAGACAAACTGACCAGCATCAATCTCAGATTTGATTTGTGCCAGGCCGCGTTGAATGTCGGCATAATCTTGTGCAGTGATAATGTTTTGTGCTGATAACATCTCCGCATGTGCTAGCGAACCTTGGATATCAAAAGCGGCCATCCGATTATCAAAAAAGACCGAGGCAGTGTAACGTTTGACTAGATCAGATACCGGTTCGGAGAAACGGGCAGACCATGCCTCGCTTTTTTTAGAGAATTGTGATGTCATAGCTAACTTTGTAAGGCGAATAATAGGATGATGCGGATAGCGCTTGAGTATGGAGTGTTAGAAGTGCCAACGACGTTAAGCCGAAGTATAAAGTCAACCATGCTCAAAAACGCTGAATTCCCCGATTATAAAACACCGACGACCTGTTTCCCTTTATGACCAAGCAAACAAATCGTACTCCCACGGATTTATTGATTCCCGATTACTGCAATACCGGCGTTATTTCGAGGGTGCTGATCGCTGTCAATGTTCTGGTATTGTTGACTTTGTTGGCGCGTGGACAAGGCTGGTTATTTAATTTTCAAGAGTTTGCAGAAAGCGCGATGTTGATTGAAATGATCAGCTTACTATCACTTTTCGCTTTGTGCGGTATCCGGCGTCTGGCGGAGCGCGACGGTTCGCCAGCATGGTTACAAAGACTGCTCTGTGGCATTGTGCCTGCCTTGATTGCGATGCTTTTATTATCGACCCTGAGCGGTTTTGAGTGGTTTACCCTGACTTATCCCCGATTGTCCAAAGCCTATGTCGCTTTCATTTGTTTTTTATTCGGGATCGCTTTACAACACTATTTTGAATTACGTAGCAAGGCATTTTCGCCGGCCTTGGGCGAGGCGCGTTTGCAGGCGCTACAGGCGCGAATCCGGCCACATTTCTTATTCAATAGTCTTAATGCAGTTTTATCGCTGATTCGCACTGAACCCCGTCGCGCAGAAACTGCGCTGGAGGATTTGGCTGACCTGTTCCGCGTACTGATGCGTGATACCCGCGATATCACGACTTTGCAGGAAGAAATTAACCTCTGTCAGCAATACCTGTCGATAGAAAAAATTCGCTTGGGTGATCGTCTTCAGGTTGAATGGAGCATCATCAATCTGACTCCGCAAGAACTGCGTGACACACACATTGCTAGCCTGTTATTACAGCCTTTGCTAGAGAATGCTGTGCATTACGGTATAGAGCCATCACAAACAGCGGCAACCATTAGCGTGCGCATCCAGCGTAGTCTGGATAAAATCGAGATCCGCATCAGCAATCCTTTTCATGCCGGAGTCAAAGTGTTAGGTGGCAACCACATGGCATTAGAAAACATACGCCAGCGTCTGGCCTTGCTTTATGATATTGAAGCGCAAATGAGTGATCAGATTGTCGATGGCATTTTTGTTTTGCAATTACATTTCCCTCTGAAAAAATGAGTAGCCCCACTATATTTATTGTCGATGATGAAGCGCCCGCCAGACAACGTCTGACGACGCTTTTTGACGACATCCAGCCAGAGTGTCCGAATAATCTGGTGGGTGAGGCTAGTGACGCACAATCTGCTTTAGAGGGTATTTTGGCGCAGCGGCCTGATATTGTTTTACTCGATGTGCAAATGCCCGGCATGACGGGTCTGGAGCTGGCGCAGCATTTGCAAACGCTGTCGCAACAGCAGGCAACGCCAGTGCCGACGATTATTTTTGTGACGGCCTATGACGACTATGCGCTTAAAGCGTTTGAAGTGCATGCGATCGATTATCTGCTGAAGCCAGTGCGTGCCAGTCGCTTGGCAGAAGCCATCAACCGCGCCGGATTGATCCACGCTCGCTCCAAACAAGCCGTTCCGGTACCTGACGCTCAAGATAGTCCGCCGGTAGCGCCGCTGCTGCCCAACAGACGACAGTCTTTTTCTATATTTGAGCGCAACCGGGTTTTGTTGATTCCTGTCGCTGATGTTTTGTACTTGAAAGCAGAACAAAAATATCTGACGCTGCACACCAAAACGCGTAATTATCTGCTGGAGGAATCACTCACCTCGATCGAACATGAAATGGCTGACGTCTTTGTCAGAGCACACAGAAATGCGTTGGTCGCACGCAATGCCATCATCGGTGTCGAACGCGCATTATTTATGTTTGATGCCGATAGCGATCACGAAAAAGTCACAGAATCCTGGCAAGTCATTTTGCGCGACTGCACAGAGCGTCTGCCGATATCGCGCCGGCAATGGCCTGTGATTAAGGCCTTGGTGCGCTAATTTGGCAGAGCAAATTTGTAATCTAATCTAATGCAGTAAAAAAGTAGTATTTGCGGCCTTTTAAACCTTCAAAAACTCGTCGCCAGCATTGTTTGCAATTGCTCAGAACTGCAATAGCCGACGTCAATCTCATTACATCCGTGCCAGTCCGCAAATTCTTGGACGACTTTGGCGATATCGTTTGCCAGCGCTTGGCTGATGCGGACGTCAGCTTCTAGATGCAATGCTTTGATTTCGAAGCGGCTTTCCTTACGATGGGCTTTGGCGTCCATCCTTCCGATCAGTGCACCATTGCGTAATATCGGTAAGGTGAAATAGCCATATTGCCGCTTGGGTGCTGGCGTGTAGCATTCTAGTTTGTAGTCAAAGTCGAATAAGTCGATTGCCCGTTTTCTATCCCACACCACGGGATCAAATGGCGACAAAATCCGGGTGTTGGTGGCTTTCAGTTTGCCAGCCGCCGCCTGCTCAAGCAGACCGGCGTGGTCGGGATGCACGTAGACGATCTGATCCCAGCCAGTTACGGTGGCTTTGAGTAGCAGACCTTGCTGCGCTAAGGTCTCTGGCTCAATACGGGTATCCAGTTTTCCCATGCGAAAATAATCGGCGACCCAACTTGCTTTAGCCATGCCCAGTGCGCGCACAGCCTGCAATATCTGTTGTTGCTGGCAAGCGAGTTGTGGTTGCAGATGCTGTTGGTCTTGCCAACTGGGATGCACACGCTCACGCAGGTCGTAAATCCGCTGGAAGTTGTGGCGTTTGGCAACCATCACTTCGCCCAAGGTGAACAAGACTTCGAGCGCGCGCTTTTCTGGTTTCCATTCCCACCAGCCACCGGCTTTGCCATCCGTACGTTCAAAGTCCGCTGAGCGGGTTGCACCATGTTTTTTGATATGGCGTTTGACCTTATTGACTTGCTCCTGATTGTCACTCAGCCACTGATGATTGTATTTCCAGCCCAATTTGCCCGGCGCTATCATCTGATGCCGGTACCAGCCGTAATCTTCTATCGGTAAAAAGCAGGCCTCGTGCGACCAGTATTCAAAAATCTGACCTTCCTCTAGCAACTCTTCTAACCAGGTTTGCGGGTAAGGCCCGAGGCGACTCCAGAGCACCAGATACGGACTGCGTGCAACCACGCTGATGGTGTCGATTTGCAGCGCTGCCATTTGACGAATTTGTGCCAGCACATCTTGTTTGCTGGCTTTTTTTCGTGGAGATTGAAGTAATCCTTGTGCTGCCAGATGTAGTGCGCGGGCGGATTGCAAGCTGGGCTTGGGAAGGCTGGGTAAATTACGAAGACTAGGGAGGCTAGGAATATTGGCGGAACTTGGAGGGCTGCTCATAAAATTCTTAACACTTTTCAGCGCTCCCTTAGGTGTTTCCCGGTGTTTGATTAATTTAGTTTAAATATATACTGATGGAGGGTATATTTTATTGTCCAGGTAATCATTGGACATTAAGGCATATTTTAATAAATTGTGGGGGAGTATATTAAATCTATGCATGATTTAACTTGTGCAGATAACAAAAAGCAAGTGAACTTCTCTATCGCCCGCACAAGTTTTATCCAGCTGAATTAAAAATGCTTCAAACCGATTGCTGCTTTGACTTCATCGGTGGTTCTGGCGGCAACTTCACGCGCTCGCTCGGTACCTTGTTTGAGCATCTGCAACACTTGCCCGCGATCTTTGGCGAACTCTTCACGGCGGGCGCGGATGGGGGTGAGTAAATCTTGCAAAACGCCTTCTAATCGTGCCTTGACTTTGCTGTCGCCCAAACCGCCACGAACATAGTGATCTTTCATTTCTTGCAGAGCGATTTTGTCAATATCAAATGCATCTAGGTAAATGAAAGCGACATTGCCCTCCAGATGACCAGGATCATCTACACGTAAATGTAGAGGGTCGGTGTAGACATTTTTGACCGCAGCCTTGATCTCTGCGGGTGTTGCACCGAGATTGATGGTGTTGCCGAGGGATTTACTCATTTTGGCTTTGCCGTCGATACCAGGTAAACGACCAATCTCAGGTACCAGCGCCTGACATTCAACCAGAATGTCCTTTTTAGCCAGACGGTTGAAGCGGCGCACGATTTCGTTGGTTTGCTCAATCATCGGAATCTGATCCTCGCCGACCGGTACCAGACTGGCTTTAAACGCGGTGATATCCGCGGCTTGACTGACTGGGTAGGTCAGGAAACCGGCAGGGATATCGCGTTCAAAATTACGTAATACGATTTCTTGTTTGATCGTTGGATTACGTTCCAGACGCGCGACCGTGACCAGATTTAAGTAGTAGAAAGTCAGTTCAGTTAGCTCAGGAATTTGTGACTGAATAAATATAGTCGACTTCGTCGGATCAATCCCGACCGCCAGATAATCCAGCGCGACTTCCAGCACGTTGTTATGGACTTTAGCGGGATCATCCATGTTATCAGTGAGGGCTTGCGCGTCGGCCAGCATGATGTATTGCTGATATTCATGCTGATACTTAACCCGATTGCGCAGGCTGCCGACAAAGTGGCCGAGATGCAATGGACCGGTAGGGCGGTCACCAGTCAGAATCAGATGTTGTTTACCTTCTTCCGGCACGCTATTGCTGGCACGAGGTGCTGTTGACGTAACGTCAGAGTTGGCGGCGGATGTTGCATTGGATGCTGCAGTTGTAGTGGTATCGCTCATAGTGTGCTCTGTTTATTCTGTAATGTAATTTGCTCGGTTTTATGGAGATTTGTCGTTGCTAGCCGCCACTCTTTTTGCGTATTTTCGGAAATATTAGTCATTTCGCTTTCAATAACATTTATTACGTCCGCAGTGTTTTTTAATGCCTTCAATGTCGAGAGCACCGATTTTTATGTTGAATCTGCGCATAAAAAATGCCGCGCAGTGAGGCGGCATGACAATAGACTGCGTGCTGTGTTGCGTCATGATGCCGCCAGCCCTAATATTTTGTCAAGTTAGCTCGGAATTCCACACGTTATATTGCTTCTTGTATATCTTTCTCTCTGACTGATTGTATTCATACTTCGATGATTTTCTTCTCTGTTTTGAGTGAAGTTTGAATCCCAAGTGGCGAGAGCTGCGTGATAAAATTCGGCACCATTTCACTGAAGGTCAGTCTTGAACCCATCCCATCTCACGAATCATCCAACTAAATTGGTCATCGCTTCGCGCGAGAGTCGCCTCGCTATGTGGCAGGCAGAACATGTGCGCGACCGCTTAGCATTACTTTATCCCGATTGCATTATCGAGATTCTAGGTATGACGACGCGTGGTGACCAGATCCTTGACAGAGCTTTATCCAAGGTCGGTGGCAAGGGGTTGTTTGTGAAGGAGCTAGAGGTGGCGATGGCAGAGGGACGTGCTGATTTGGCGGTACATTCGCTGAAAGACGTACCCATGGATTTGCCTGAGGGTTTTGCGTTGGCTGCGGTATTGGAGCGGGAAGATCCACGTGATGCGTTTGTGTCAAATGACTATGCCGGATTGGATGCTTTGCCTTACGGCGCGGTCGTTGGTACCAGCAGCTTGCGTCGTCAGGCTTTGATTGCGGCTCGGTTCCCGCATTTGATTATTCGTCCTTTACGCGGCAACCTGGATACGCGTTTGCGTAAGCTGGACAACGGTGAATATGCAGCAATTATTCTGGCAGCAGCAGGTTTAAAACGATTGGGTGTGCCGGGCAGAATCCGTCATTTTTTGGAACCGGAACATAGCTTGCCAGCAGCGGGACAGGGCGCGATGGCAATCGAAGTACCAGATGACAGAGCAGAGTTAATGACATGGTTAGCACCTTTAAATCACGATTTAACTGCCCAGGCAGTCAGCGCTGAGCGGACTGTTTCTAAAGCTTTTGGCGGTAGCTGCCAGGTGCCATTAGCCGCGTTTGCAACGATAAGCGATGGCATCATGCACTTGCGTGCAATGATAGGAATGCCAGATGGCAGCAGGATCGCCAGTGCCGCTGTCAGTGGCGCAGTCAATAGCATAGAAACTGCCCAGCTATTAGGCGCGCAAGTGGCGCAAGCCTTGTCGGCACAAGATGCGGAGGCTATCTTGGTGGCTTGCAAGAAAGAGGCTACGACAGATTTTTCTGCGAAAAGCCAGTAAGATTGATCAGCAAATTAAACAGTAGAGCGAGGCAATTGTATGTACGATATGCCTGATATGCCTGATATGCCTGATATGCCAGTCATTGTCACCCGTCCTATTCGCTCTCTAAGCCCGATAATTCCAATAAGCCTGATAAGCCAAGCAGAGTCTTTGTCGCAACGAGTTACGGCGATGGGGCGGACTGTGGTGCGTTTTCCTTTGCTGGAGATTCACCCCTTAACGGATTACAGCGCTTTCGATCGTCTGTTGGCCGATTTGTCGGCTTACGCTCTGGTGGCTTTCGTCAGCCCCAACGCAATTCAGGCGACGTTTGTCCGTTTAAAAAACAACTGGTCTGCCAAAATACCAATTGCCGTGATGGGTGCCGGGAGTCTGGCCGCATTAGATGAGCTTGGCATCACGACTGCCAACACCACAATTTATTATCCCCACAACCCGGATCGTACTGACTCTGAGACTTTATTGGACGAATTAGATATCGATGCCCTGCGCCATAAAAAAGTTTTAATTATTAGAGGTGAGACCGGACGCGAATTATTGGCCGATGCTCTGCGATCAAAGGGGATTGATGTAGCCCAAATTGCAGCGTATCGCCGTACGGCACCCGAATTTACATCGTTGCGACAAGATCAGCTTGGCAGACTTTTGCAAACGCAAAATCAATGGGTTATCACTAGCTCTGAGGCATTGCAAACTTTGCTGTCCTGGACTAAACAGTTAGAGCAGCAGCCTGGTTTTCATGGAATCGTGGCAAAATTGCAACAACAGCATTTGATACTGCCACATGCCCGTATCGCAGAAACTGCAAAGAATTGTGGTTTCCAATCAATTACTCTCACAGGTTCTGGCGACGAACACCTGCTTGTCGCGTTACAATCTCGTCTATGAATGATCAGCAATCACCATCCGACACTATATCGATGAATAAATCGACAGAACTCCCTGTAACTCAGGTATCACCTCCCGCATCGTCAGAACCGGCAAAAGCGCCTGGTCCAGTGTTTTCGCAACCTGCTTATGTGTTATCCGGCGTATTGGCGATTTTGCTGGCTGCCAACTGGTGGACTTCACAAAATCAGATAAACAACTTGCGCGAAGAGGTTGCTAAGCGTTTGCAAGTCGCGGAGAGTACGACCAGCGAAACTAAAGTACTGGCAAAAACGGTACAAGAGTCCGCGAAGGAAATTCAGGCCAAAGTGACGCTGCTGGAAGGCAAGCAGGTCGAGGCACAAGGTCAGCAATTAGCGCTGGATCAACTGTATCAAGACTTATCCAAAAATCGTGACGAATGGGCATTGGCAGAAATCGAGCAGGTACTCTCGACGGCTAGCCAGCAATTACAATTGGCCGGTAATGTCCAAGGTGCTTTAATCGCTTTGCAAAATGCAGATAGCCGCCTGGCTAAATCGGACAAACCGCAATTTATTAATATCCGCCGTGCGATTGCCAAAGATACCGATAAGCTGAAGTCTTTGCCGATTCTCGATTTGACAGGCATCGCTTTGCGCCTGGATAGTGTCATCGCGCAAGTTGATCATATTCCATTGTGGGCAGATGAAAAATCAGTTGTTTCTGCGACACCACCAAAAGCACCTCTGCGAGTATTGCCAAAATCTCCCGTGCCGCTGTTGAAAAATGGTAAAAAAGTCGCTCTTGATGAAATTCCTGAAAATTCCTGGACAATGCGGGCAGAAGATGCATGGCAAAGTTTTTCCAGCGAGATGTGGAACGAAGTTAAGCAACTCATCAGAGTCCGTAATGTTGAAACGCCAGATGCGTTATTGCTGACACCATCGCAAAGCTACTTTGCCAGAGAAAATCTTAAGTTGCGGCTGTTAAATGCGCGACTAGCATTGTTGTCGCGTAATGAAAGTATGTTTCGCAATGATTTGATTGCTTCGCAAGATGCCATCACTAAATATTTTGATACACGAGCGAAGCAAACCCAATCAGTGCAAGCTTTATTGAGACAAGTACAAGGTAGTAACTTGTCTATAGAAATGCCCACATTAGCGGAGAGCTTGAATGCCGTTCGTAACTACAAAGTGAAGCCCTAAGGTTCAATAAAAATATGCGTCTTTTTATCCGGCTTCTGATTCTCTTTGCCATGGCAGTTGGTCTTGCCGTTGGTGCCCGCTATAACCCCGGCAACGTAGTGCTTTTTTATCCGCCCTACAGAATAGATATCTCACTCAATTTTTTCTTATTCCTGACACTGGTTTTGTTTGTCGTGCTGTATCTGGTGATGCGCACCATTGTTACCACGCAAAAAATGCCGCGTAAGGTGGCTATGTATCGTCAAGGTAAGCGAGAACGGGATGGCAATAAGGCCTTAAGAGAATCATTAAAGGCTTTATTTGAAGGGCGTTTTGGTCATGCAGAAAAAGCAGCATTGCGTGCTGTTGAACTGCCAGATAATGCCGCGGTTGCTGCATTAATTGCGGCCAGAGCAGCCCATCATATGGGCCAGTTCGAACGCCGTGATTCCTGGTTCGCAAGTACCGAAGCCGACATGACTTATAAAACGGCTCGCTTGGTCACAATGACTGAGTTACTGGTTGATCAGCACAAAGCAGAACAAGCTCTTGACGCTGTGAAAGAGTTGCACGCAAGTGGTACACGTCATATCCAAGTACTGCGCTGGGCACTAAAAGCGAATCAGCAAGCTAAAAAGTGGCCAGAAGTATTAAAACTAGTTCGGACTTTAGATAAACACCGCGCGCTGCATCCGGCTTTATCGAATCGTTTGCGTGAATTGGCCTATGAGGATTTGCTGACTGATCACGGACATGATGCAGAATCACTACGTCGGGTTTGGTACGAAATCCCTGCCGATGACCGGAAAAATCGCTTCGTCGCGTTTACCGCAGCTAAATCGTTTAATGAACGGGGCTTGCATGAGGATGCGCGAGTGATCGTTGAAAAGACGGTCGCTGAAGAGTGGGATGACAGATTAATGCGGATTTATCGCGACGCTGCTGCAAGCGAAGGCTCAGTCGCTTTATTGGGACAGATTGAGCACTGTGAGCGCTGGACGATACAGCGTCCAACAGATCCAGAGCTGGCCTTAACCTTAGGTACTCTTTGCCTTAAGCAAAAATTATGGGGTAAGGCGCAACGTCATATGGAACAGGCATTGTCTGATGCAACAGAGTCCCGAACCGTAAGAGAATCTAATCTCAAGCTGGCACAATTGCACGAGGCTTTAGGGCAAGCTGATGAGGCTGCGCAACATTATCGTCAATGCGCAATTGCTACTATGCTTTAGCCATAACGTTCGTTGAAGATTGCGGACTGCTTGCTGAGCGTGAGTGACTAGCTAATTAGCTATCGAAGCGTCTATAAAAACGACTATAATCCAACCCGATTTACTTTTGACTTCTATTTTGAAAGAGCAATATGAGCTTAAATAACGTTCCTTCTGGCCGTGACTTGCCGAATGATTTTAATGTCATCATTGAAATCCCGATGAATGCCGATCCAATCAAGTATGAAGTTGATAAGGAAACTGGCGCGATTTTTGTTGATCGTTTTATGAGTACTGCAATGCACTATCCATGTAACTACGGTTATGTGCCACAAACAATCGCGGGTGATGGCGACCCGGTGGATGTATTGGTGATTACACCTTTTCCTCTGCTGCCGGGCGTAGTAGTGCGTTGCCGCGCGATCGGCGTGCTGAAGATGACGGATGAGGCCGGCAATGATGCCAAAGTGTTAGCAGTGCCAGTAGATAAGCTTTTATCGATCTATTCCCACTGGCAAAAACCAGAAGATATGAATGAATTGCGTTTGCGTCAAATTCAGCATTTCTTTGAGCACTACAAAGATCTGGAAAAAGGTAAATGGGTTAAGATCGAAGGTTGGGGCGGCCCTGAAGATGCGAAAGCTGAAATCATGGAAGGCGTTGCAAACTTTCGCAAACTTTAATTTGTGTTTGGTTTTATTGAAACAGGATTAGGTCCGGTAGTTGAGTCAACGAATTTAATCGCAAAAAAAGCACATATATATGTGCTTTTTTTGTGACTTTTTCATTCCAAAATATTTGCATACTTTCAAAAATACAGACCCTCTTTACGAAGATGGAAAAATCTGGGTTTAATATACTCCCCCATATTTCTGTAAAAAATGCTCTATTGCCCAACAAAATTCTGGCGAGCTAAGATATACATGCTACGAGTATATCAGTAATGCCTTGAGTTAAATTGTGCGGGGCTGCGCAAAATAGTTCAGCTACGTTGCAGCTTCTCGCCTCACTAAATTACTGCCTTTGTCCTGCGCCTTGTTGGGGCAATTGTGCACAAGTCTTAATGATCTAGCTGACTGTATAGCTAGCAGCAGTCTAAGGCTTTACATTAAAAAAATAAGCTACAAAAATTCCTAATGCGATTAGTACTGCAATCCAGCTCAACCAAGAAATTTTCCTCTCATCGCCAATGTTTTCCTTTGATGTATCAGCCGCAGTACCAGCATGTTTACGTTTGCGTTTAAGGCGTTGATCTCTTTCCAATATTTTATGTAAAGCTTGAGCCATTTCAGCGGCACTACGGTAGCGTTGCGCAGGCGCTTTTTGCATGGCCTTCATTACAACCGCAGACAAACTGCTAGGGACAGCAGGATTTAATTCTGATGGCGATCTTGGGTGTTTATGAGCGATTTGATTGAGTAGTTTGTCAATGTCGTTGGATTGAAACGGTTTTTGTTGCGTCAACATCTCATACATCACTGCACCTAGCGAGTACACGTCGGTCAGTGCATTCACTTGCTGGCTCATGGCCTGTTCTGGTGACATATAGTTTGGCGTACCGAGCACATTATTGTTGAATAAGGTTTGTGCTGGATTGTCGGGATTGGTTAAAATTCTATTCGGTGCACGGGCAATCCCAAAATCAACTACTTTCGGTTGCTGGTTTGGCAGGATAAAAATATTGGCAGGTTTGATATCCCGATGAATTACACCATTCTCATGGGCATACGCGAGCGCTTCGGCAATTTTGTGAATAATAGTAGTGGTCGCAATATTATCAAAATGTTTGCCGCTAGCGAGTAACTCACGCAGATCTTGTCCTTGTAAAAACTCCATCGCAATAAATGTTGTGCCGCCTTCACTGGAGGCATCATAGATGGTCACAATGTTGGGGTGAGATAAGCGTCCGGCAGCGCGTGCTTCGTTAATGAATTGCTGTTCGCGTTGTTTTTTGTCTGCAATCCCGTGGCTAGTGCCAAGTATTTTGATTGCGACCGGGCGATCAATCACAGGATCATGTCCCAGAAAGACGGCACCATTTGACCCTTTGCCCAGCTTGTCTGTCAGATAGAAGCGCCCGACACGACGCGTTGGCAATCCTTGCTTAGACGCTGGGTGAGTTGAGGATAATGGAGTCATCTATACAGGATGCCTTGCTCAAGGAAGAATTTCAAGTCTTTCCTATCACAGTTAATTTTTTAGATTTTTAAATGGAATCCGGTCATTCAGTTCATTAAAATAGTGCGCTATGCCATCGGTTTCGCGCTCGAGGAAATGCGCAACTGCGTCAAAAAATTCTGGCTGAACCAAATGATGTGCTGAGCAAGTTTTTTGGGGTAAAAACCCACGTGCCATTTTATGTTCGCCTTGCGCACCGCCTTCAAAAACCTTAATTTTTTTTGCTATACAAAATTCTATTGCCTGATAGTACGCGGTCTCAAAATGCAGACAAGGTACATGTTCCAGGCAACCCCAATATCTGCCGTACAGCGTATCGTCGTCATGCACCAACAAAGAAGCTGCGATGGGTTTGCCGTTACGTTCTGCAAAAATGAGTCTCAAATTAGCGGGCATACTTGCGCCTATTCTCAGAAAAAAATCTAAGTTTAGATAGGGCGAGGAATGATGATCGGAGTAAGTGTGGTCATAGCAACGCTTAAAAAATATCCAGTCGTCTTTTGTCATATTTGACCCTGCAACCTGGCGGAACTGGACGCCGGCCTCACTTACTTTACGTCGTTCGGCACGGATATTTTTACGCTTTTTCTGCTCCATTTGAGACAGAAAATCTTCAAAATCATAGTAATCCCGGTTGATCCAATGAAACTGAACACCGCTTCTCAATAGAAAACCCGCAGCTTGTAGTAATTGAGCCTCTTCTATGGGAGGGAAGAGAATATGGGTAGATGAGTATTCTCCCGTTTTTTGAATATCCTTGAGAGCATTCAATAAAGCGATTTGTGTATGCACATCTCTTGCTAGCAGACGACCGCCAGTGACCGGCGTAAATGGAATCGCCGAGAGTAATTTGGGATAATAATGAAAGCCATTTCTCTGGTAGGCATCAGCCCAGGCCCAGTCAAATACATATTCACCGTAAGAATGCATTTTTTCATATAAAGGCATTGCAGCGACTAAGATGCCGCCATCCCATAATGTTATATAACGCGGTTGCCAACCGGTATTGGCGCATGCCGATCCAGATTCGTGCAATGCGTGCAGAAATGCGTAAGATAAAAATGGATTACTAGTAGTTTGCAGGCTGAGCAAATGATTCCACTGCGCCTCGCCGACATCGGACAATGAAGTCACGATACGCGTGCGATAATGTGAACTTTCTTGAAGATCTTCTTGGATCCGGTCGTGCTGGTTTTCAGTCATGATGCTCGTGATATCCCTGTTCATTCAAACTCAACTTATTAGATTAATTTATTGAGACCTAGTTCTTCAGACTTATTTTCAAATTCTTTTAAATTTACTACAAGCCACTATGACAGTAAAAGTTGCAATAGCCCAGATGAACAGCGTTGTTGGCGATCTTGCTGGTAATGCCGCGCAAATTCTTGATTATGCTCAGCGAGCTGCTGCACAAGGCGCTGACATTGTCGTTACGCCAGAGCTCTCTTTAGTGGGGTATCCGCCAGAAGATTTATTATTGCGTAGTGCATTTTACGCAAAAACGCGCGAGACCTTATTCGCTCTTGCAGAGAGCTTGAGGGTTTTAAAAGACATGCATGTTTTGATAGGACATCCTGCCGAAAATGATGGTGTGCGTTTGAATGCCGCATCCGTTTTATGCAACGGTGAGGTGATCGGTAGCTATTACAAACATGATTTGCCAAACGATATGGTATTCGATGAAAAACGGTATTTTTCATCCGGTCACGATGCCTTCGTGTTCGAAGTGAAGGGCATCAAGTTTGGTGTGAATATCTGTGAAGATACCTGGTTGCCTACTGCGCCGAAGATTGCAAAAAACGCTGGTGCAGAAGTGCTGTTAGTACCTAACGGATCGCCTTATCATATGAGTAAGCAGCATCAACGTTTTGATGTGATGCGTGCCAATGTTACGTCGCAAGGTATGTCTTTGGTCTATGCCAATCTGGTAGGCGGACAAGATGAACTAATTTTTGATGGCAATTCATTTGTGATGAATCAGGCTGGCGAAGTGTGTGTTCAGCTAAAACATTGTGAAGCCGATTTGCAGATTGTTGAATTTGATGGTGCGGCGCCCATAATGCCAATAGCGCCAATGCTAGCACCACAGGAGGTAATCAATGGCGCCAGTCCAGATGCACAGATAGATACACAGATAGAGGCGCAGGTCTATCAGGCATTAGTCTTAGGTGTGCGCGATTATGTCGGTAAGAATGGTTTTCCTAGTATTGTATTGGGTTTGTCTGGTGGAGTGGATTCTGCGTTGGTTCTGGCAATTGCGGTTGATGCTTTGGGTGCTGATAAAGTCAGAGCAGTCATGATGCCGTCACCTTACACTGCTGACATATCCTGGCTAGATTCGCGCGAAATGGTGCAGGGTTTGGGTGTACGCTATGATGAAATTCCGATCATCGCCTGCTTTAGTGCTTTTCGAGATACCTTAAGTCAGGAGTTTGCTGGTTTAGCAGAGGACACGACGGAAGAAAATATTCAAGCGCGGATTCGCGGCACCATTCTCATGGCTTTATCGAACAAATATGGCTCCATCGTCCTGACTACCGGGAATAAGAGTGAAATGGCAGTCGGTTATTGCACTTTATATGGCGATATGGCGGGTGGTTTTGCTGTGATTAAAGACATTGCCAAGACATTGGTATATCGTTTGTGTGCTTACCGTAATCGTTTATCACCTGTCATCCCTGAACGTATATTGACCCGTCCGCCATCAGCCGAGTTACGACCTGACCAGACAGACCAGGATTCTTTACCTCCTTACGAGATACTCGATGGCATCATGCAGCGGTATATGGAGGAGAATCAAAGCAGAGCAGATATTGTTGCTGCTGGTTATCGTGAAGAAGATGTTGAACGTATTACTCGTTTGATCAAAATTAACGAATATAAGCGTCGTCAGGCGCCAGTCGGTATACGTGTTACACATCGTGCATTTGGGCGTGACTGGCGTTATCCTATTACATCAAAATTCCGTGACTAAATAGTTAGAAAATAAAACAATAAAATCACATAAAATTTCAAGAGGACAACATGAAACAAATCACCGCAGTTATTAAACCGTTCAAATTAGACGAAGTGCGCGAAGCATTGGCCGATATCGGTGTCACAGGTCTAACCGTTACTGAAGTTAAAGGTTTTGGCCGTCAAAAAGGACATACCGAGTTATATCGTGGCGCTGAGTATGTTGTAGATTTCTTGCCCAAAATCAAGATTGAGGTTGTAGTTGATGATAATATCTGCGATAACATCGTTGATGCCATCATTAAAGCAGCGCATACAGGCAAAATTGGCGATGGCAAAATTTTTGTACAAAATGTCGAGCAGGTGATACGTATCCGTACAGGTGAAACCGGCTCTGATGCTGTTTAAATTGGATTAAACAGGTAAATCATGCAAACTTTACGTCGTTATTTCTCCTTGTCGCTGCTCGCGGCTCTCTCTACCATCGTATTACCTGCTTCAGCGGATCAGGGTATTACGGATCAAAAAATCACACTAGGTCAATCGGCTGCTTTTACTGGTCCTGCTGCACAACTGGGCATCCAATTGCACGCCGGTGCCAAGGCTTATTTTGATCAGGTCAATGCTGCTGGTGGTGTGCACGGGCGCAAAATTGAAATCATCAAAATGGATGATAAATACGAGGCCGATTTAGCCGCTGCTAATACTAAAAAACTCATCGAAAATGAGGATGTATTCGCCTTATTTGGCTATGTTGGTACGCCTACCAGTAACGCAGCTTTGCCTATTTTTACGCAAGCTAAAGTTCCTTTCTTTGCTCCTTTTACTGGCGCACAGTCGCTGCGCGAGCCCTTAAATCGTCAGATATTTAATATTCGCGGAAGTTACTTTGATGAGACTGAGCATTTGGTCGAGCGATTAGTCAGAACAGGTCTTAAAAATATCGCTGTCTTTTATCAGAACGATGCTTATGGAAAGGCTGGTTTAGCTGGTGTAGAACGTGCGCTGAAAAAAATGAACGTGCAAATGGTAGAAACCGCGACCGTAGAACGTAATAGCACCGACGTGAGTAAGGCGATTGCTAAGATTTTGCCGAAGCGTCCGGATGTAATTATCCAGATTAGTGCTTATTCCTCATGCGCGGCATACATCAAAGGAATGCGCAAAGAAGGATATAACGGACAGTTTTATAACGTATCTTTTGTCGGTAGCCAGGCCTTGGCAGATGCTTTAGGTACGGATGGCCCTGGTACCGTGATTTCGCAAGTAGTTCCATTCCCTTGGAAAGCATCAACGCCCGTGGTCAATGAATACACCAAAGTCATGCAAAAAGCGGGCATTAAGGATTTGAATTTTTCCAGTCTGGAGGGATTTATTGCCGCCAAAGTATTTGTAGAGGGCTTACGCCGTGCAGGTCGTAGTTTGTCGCGTGAGAAATTGATCTCCTCCTTAGAGACAATTAATACGAGCAATTATGATGTCGGCGGATTTGATGTGAATTTTTCGCCAACTAGTCACAACGGATCAAAATACGTTGATATGACTGTAATCACTAAAGATGGCAAATTCTTGAATTAAAATTCTTGGGTTGAAATTGGAGTAATCCAGATTTGAGCAACTAAGATTTGAGTACTAAGATTTGAGCAAGACAATCAATGCGCCAGAGCCACCGTCTGCAGCGGTGGCTTGGCTAAATGCTAGTACTTCATCTTTTTGTATCAACCAGTTTTTTACTTTATTCTTTAACACGGGTTCTTTGTTGATTGAACCTAGTCCCTTGCCATGAATAATCCTCACGCAACGATGTTCATTGCGCTGGCATTTCCGCAAAAACTCGCCCAAACTTTCTCTCGCCTGATCGCGCCGCAAACCGTGCAAATCTAGTTGCGCTTGTATAGTCCAATGGCCGGTACGTAATTTTTTGACGACATCACTGCCAACACCTGCGCGGGTATAACTTAGGCCATCGTCGGTGGCTAGCAAGGTGATGGCGTCAAATTCATCCGATATAGATTCTTGTAATGCAGCGCGCTCATCTGCAATATGCTGGAATGGAATCGGTTGCGGGCGTGCCGCTTGAACTATGTGTTTGGGCACCGTTTTCAGTGGCGCCACCTCACCTATGCTATTGCGGAAAATATTGGCTTCCAGCTTCGCTTGTTTCTCTCGCTTATTGCGCTCAGCTTCTTGCAGCAGACGCACTTCTTCCTGCTGTTTTAATTGCTGACCTAAATTTTTCAGATCAGCAAAATTTTTTAAGGAGCTGGGCATAAGCGAGGACTAAAAGAGCCAACAGGCTGAAGAATGGTTTTTAAATTGCAATTAATCTTCGAGATAGCGCTGTGCATCTAAGGCTGCCATACAACCCGTACCCGCACTAGTAATTGCTTGGCGATAGATATGATCTTGCACGTCGCCAGCGGCAAATACACCTGGGATGCTAGTAGCTGTCGCCATACCTTCAAGACCTGTTTTAGTCTTGATATAGCCATTATGCATATCGAGTTGACCTTCGAAGATGCTGGTATTAGGTTTGTGACCAATGGCGATAAAGACACCATGCAGGGTGACATCGCTCACATTGCCGTCAATACTGGATTTGATTTTAATGCCAGTCACGCCAGAGCTATCTCCTACTACTTCATCTAATGTGTGATTCCATTTAACTTCGATTTTACCTTCGGCTACTTTTGCCATCAGCCGATCAATCAAAATAGCCTCTGCGCGGAATTTGTCACGACGATGTACGACAGTCACTTTACTGGCGATATTAGATAAATACAGCGCTTCTTCTACTGCAGTATTGCCACCACCAACTACCGCAACCTCTTTGCCACGGTAGAAAAAGCCATCACATGTCGCGCAAGCAGATACGCCTTTACCCATAAAACTTTCTTCAGAAGGTAAGCCGAGATATTGTGCTGATGCGCCAGTCGCAATAATCAGTGAATCGCAGGTATATTCAGCCTGGTCACCGATCAGGCGGATCGGCTTTTCAGTCAATTTGGCGGTGTGGATGTAGTCGAAAATAATTTCAGTATTAAAACGTTCTGCATGCTGTTGAAAGCGTTGCATTAATTCTGGCCCTTGCACACCCATAGGGTCTGCTGGCCAGTTCTCGACATCTGTTGTGGTCATTAATTGACCGCCTTGCTCTACACCAGTAATCAATACTGGTTTTAAATTGGCACGTGCCGCGTACACAGCCGCAGAGTAGCCAGCAGGGCCAGAGCCGAGTATCAATACGTGTGCATGTTTTGGAGTGGTAGTTGACATAAGCTGACCCGAGAGAAAATAAATTGAATGATGATGGCAATCGGCATAGTTGATGCTATTTAAATTGCCTTAAGAGGCTATAAACTAAGCTGCAGATTGCGACGGAACAGCAAATTTCAATCATATATGCTGGCGTAGTATTAGCTGATGAATATTAGCTAACTATTAGCCAACGACCATCTAATTTAGCAGTTGACTTTAGTATTTAACTTTCATCTTAGCTTCTTACTTATCCGTCACGAATAAGTCTTACTTTACCTAGGCAAGATTATAGACGAATAAGCGTTTTTGATTGAATAGCCAGCCGATTGCTTGATTTGCCCTGAGTCGGCACGGTTCTAAGATGATGCCTGATTGGCGGCACTTGTCATACATGCTATCTTATGAGTGTTTAATATGTGTTGAATGTACGTTTGACTTGATTGATTTTGATTGAACTTGATTGTAATGGGCTGCTGATTGTGCACTATGACTACTTCCAACAATGAACCTTATACCCGCAACCGCGATAAAACGCCGGCGCCGCCGTTGCCAAATCGGCTAGTAATTTTGCTTATCGAAGCACGCTGGATACTCTTTGCGGCGCTTTGTATTTATCTGATTTTAATTTTATTCACTTACGCCAAACTTGATCCCGCCTGGTCGCACGCCAGTGTTGTCCCGAAAATCCACAATGTCGGCGGCAAAGTGGGAGCCTGGCTTGCAGATTTATTTCTATACATCTTTGGCTTATCTGCTTGGTGGTGGAGCGTTGTTCTATGCCGTTTGGTTTGGAAGGATTATCGCCAGCTAACGAATCGTCTGGCAGTCAATGCAGAACAAGACGCTGAACATAGTTATGAAAAATTTATACAGACAGGCGGATTTTTTCTGCTGATGGCTGGCAGTATGGGAATCGAGTACCTGCGGCTGTATTCAATCAAGGCACAATTGCCACGAGCTCCAGGAGGAGTGCTGGGTGAATTGATCGGAAACACTAGCTTTGCGGCCTTTGGTTTTACCGGATCAACTTTGCTATTACTCTTGTTATTTGCGCTGGGTATCAGCTTATATTTTCATGTCTCCTGGTTGCAGATTGCCGAGAAAATTGGTACTGCTTTAGAAACGGTCTTTGTTTTTATAGGTAACAAGTATGCTGCACGTGAAGATCGTAAGGTCGGGCAAACGGCCGCCGTCAAACGTGAAGAGGTCGTTATTGTTGAAAGAGCCAAGATTATTGAGGCGGCACCTATACGTATAGAACCACAAATCATCAGCGTACAAAAATCTGAACGGGTAGAAAAAGAGCGTCAGGTATCGCTGTTTAGCGATATGTTAGACAGCAAATTACCGCCACTGTCGTTGCTGGATGATGCACCGCCGACGCAAGAGACTGTTAGCATAGAAACTCTGGAATTTACCAGCCGTTTAATTGAGAAAAAACTGTCGGACTTTGGTGTTGACGCCAAAGTCGTTGCGGCCTATCCGGGACCAGTGATTACTCGTTATGAAATTGATCCAGCAACCGGTGTTAAAGGTAGCCAGATTGTTGGCTTGGCGCGTGATCTTGCACGATCATTATCGCTGACATCGATCCGAGTAGTTGAGACCATTCCCGGCAAGAATTATATGGGTTTGGAACTGCCAAATCCCAAGCGCCAGATCGTACGTTTAACCGAAATTCTTGGCTCCAAAGTGTACAACGACAGTGCGTCCAGTTTAACGGTCGCGCTGGGTAAAGATATCGGTGGTAATGCCATAGTTGCTGATCTTGCCAAGATGCCGCATTTGCTGGTGGCAGGTACGACTGGATCCGGTAAGTCAGTCGGTATTAATGCCACGATTTTATCGTTGTTATACAAATCAGATCCGAATGATGTACGGATGATTTTGATCGATCCTAAGATGTTGGAAATGTCTGTATATGAGGGGATTCCGCATCTGTTAGCTCCGGTAGTAACAGACATGCGACAGGCCGGGCATGCCTTGAACTGGGCGGTTGCAGAGATGGAGCGGCGCTACAAATTAATGTCAAAAATGGGTGTGCGTAATCTGGCCGGTTACAACATCAAAATTGCTGAGGCAGCTAAACGCGAAGAGTTTATTCCCAACCCGTTTAGCTTAACGCCGGATGCTCCTGAGCCATTAGAAAAATTGCCCACCATCGTCATCATCATCGATGAGTTAGCTGATCTGATGATGGTCGTCGGTAAAAAAGTTGAAGAGTTAATTGCCCGTATTGCCCAAAAAGCCCGCGCGGCAGGTTTGCATTTAATTTTGGCGACGCAACGCCCATCGGTTGACGTGATCACTGGTTTGATTAAGGCGAATATCCCCACTCGTATCGCGTTTCAGGTGAGTAGCAAAATTGACTCCAGAACAATTCTTGATCAGATGGGGGCGGAAGCATTGCTGGGTATGGGCGACATGCTATATATGCCGCCTGGCACTGGTTTGCCAATACGTGTGCATGGTGCTTTTGTTTCTGATGACGAAGTGCATCGTGTGGTAACGCATTTGAAAGCGCAAGGGGAACCAAACTACATTGAAGGCATCCTAGAAGGAGGCATACTGGAAGAGGGCGGCGAAGTAGGCGCGCCACCTGGCGAAGGTGGCGGTGAGGCCGATGCGCTCTACGATCAGGCGGTCGCAATCGTACTCAAGAATCGTCGTGCTTCTATTTCTTTGGTGCAAAGGCATTTACGCATAGGCTACAATCGCGCCGCCCGCTTGCTAGAGCAGATGGAAACCAGCGGCGTAGTATCCACCATGCAGTCAAATGGTAATCGTGAAATTTTGGTGCCAGCAGGGAATGCCGAATAAATATCTGGACTTCAGCTGATTCGACCGCGGCGGTGAACGCAGCGGTTTGGCAGGCGGCCGCAGCATGAGACAATTAATTAAATCAGTCAGGATTTTTGTGAAACTTTCATTGAAAATGAATACGAATAAAGTAGCTAGTAGCGTCACAAAGTTGGTAGCTAGCATGATGTTAAGTGCCAGCATGCTAGTGCCAGCATTAGCCAATGCCAGCGCGATTGAACAATTTAAAGCCTTTGCCACCAACATAAAAAGTGCTAAAGGTGAGTTCCTGCAACAGCAAGTCAAGATGGTGGATGGTGCGCCCAAGGTAACTAAAACCTCCAGCGGAATTTTTATTTTCGCTCGCCCTGGCAAATTTATCTGGACCTACCAAAAACCTTACGAGCAAGTCTTGCAGGCGGATGGTGATCAGTTGTTTATCTTCGATAAAGATCTCAGCCAGGTTACGATTAAAAAATTAGGCAATGTATTAGGTGCCAGCCCTGCGGCAATCCTGTTCGGCAGCGGTGATCTGGAAAAAAGTTTTACTCTGCGTGAGGTCGGCGTTAAACAAGGTCTGGAGTGGCTTGAAGCTACTCCTAAAGACAAAGATAGTAATTTTGAGCATATTGGCATAGGCATGAAAGACGGTGCTCCCTTGGCTTTGGAATTACGTGACAGCTTTGGTCAAATTTCTTTACTGACTTTAAAGAATATTGAAAAAAATCCGACGCTCAAAGCTGATCAATTTAAATTCGTCATACCAGCCGGCGTTGATGTATTGCGTCCATGAGCGATATGAGCAGCGCCAGTAAAACGCGTAAAAATCCCGTTCCGCTAGCAGAGCGCATGCGTCCTGCAAATTTGGATGAGGTGATTGGTCAGCAACATCTGCTGAGTGAGGGCAAACCCTTACGAGCGGCGTTTACCTCTGGCGATCCGCACTCCATGATTTTATGGGGGCCGCCGGGTGTTGGTAAGACCACGCTGGCAAGGTTGATGGCAAATGCGTTTCACTCAGAATTTATCGCGTTATCTGCAGTATTGTCTGGCGTAAAAGATATACGCGAAGCAGTTGAACGGGCGCAAATTTTGCAGGCCACTTCGCAACGTCGTACGATTTTGTTTGTTGATGAAGTCCACCGGTTTAATAAAAGCCAGCAAGACGCTTTTTTGCCGCATGTAGAAAGTGGCTTGTTCACCTTCATCGGTGCTACTACCGAAAATCCCTCGTTTGAAGTCAATAGCGCGCTGTTATCCCGTGCTTCTGTGTATGTTCTCAAATCGCTGACTGACGCTGATCTGGAGGCGATGATAGACAGAGCTTGTGAGCGTGAATTGGATGGCTTGCAATTTCATCCCGATGCCAAGGCAAGTTTGATTAGCAGTGCCGATGGCGATGGTCGAAAATTATTAAACAACCTCGATATCGTGGCACGTGCTGCCTCTGCAAAAGCGTTGCAAGAAGTTGACACTGCTCTACTGGCCGAGTGTCTAGGGGATGCCTTACGCCGCTTTGATAAAGGTGGCGATGCTTTTTATGATCAGATTTCTGCTCTGCATAAATCAGTACGCGGCTCTAATCCCGATGCTGCTTTGTATTGGATGGTGCGCATGCTGGATGGTGGCGCTGATCCACGTTATCTGGCACGCCGCATCGTCCGCATGGCCAGTGAAGACATCGGTCTGGCCGATCCACGTGCCTTACGACTGGCATTGGATGCCGCAGAAACATACGAGCGTCTCGGTTCTCCAGAAGGCGAACTGGCGTTGGCACAAGCAGTGGTCTATCTTGCGTGCGCAGCCAAGTCCAACGCTGTGTACAAAGCTTATAACGCTGTGCGAGCCTTGGTAGCTAAAGATAAATCACGTACCGTTCCAGAACATCTGCGTAATGCGCCGACCAAGTTGATGAAAGAGCTTGGCTACGGTAAGTTATATCGCTATGCGCATGATGAGCCTGAAGCTTATGCCGCAGGTGAAACTTATTTGCCAGAAGGCTTAGAAGGCGAGTCCTGGTATCAGCCGGTGCCACGTGGGTTAGAGATCAAAATTGCCGAGAAGCTTGCTTATTTGCGATCCTTGGATGCTGCGGAAGAGTGAGCGCATATTGCGTGATGAGCTTCATTTTTCTTAAAAATAAGGTGATCAATTTTGTTTGATAAGTGTATTGGGTCACCTTGCTCAATTTATCTGTGAAAGAGACGCTGGCAGCTACAAGCTTGCTCAGCATAGCGATTAATTTCAGTATTTAAAGCTACTATTATCTTATATACTCCTATGGTGTATTTTTTAATCGTCCAATTAATATATGGATAATACGGGTATTTTAAAAAAATAAATGGGGAGTATATAAAATTCAATCAAGGGTAAGTTAAAACCTGCTGACTACTAACTGTGTGCCGCTGCTCCAAAAAATGCACGACAGAGTCGACCGTAATCGTGTCAATCTGACCTGCCATACGACGATCAAATGGATGGTCATCAAATGCCACGTTAGCGCGGAACATCCGTGCTCCCAGTCGCGTCATCGCCGGAATATCCAATGTGCTTGGATGATACGCTGCCATTGTCAGCCAGGCTTGCGCTTGCGTACGATTATCGATTTGCACATCGGTGGCGCTTGCCGCTGCCAGCAGTTCCAGCACCCACTGATTTGAGTTTTGGTACATGGTTGAAAATGGAAATGCCAGCATATTGTAACGAGGTGCATGCAGTTTTCTCGGCAGGTCAGAATTTAGTAAACCGACCAGTTTTTGCTGAAGCGCGGCATCTGGAAACACGATCAAAGTCTCATAGGCAAATGGACTATCCATAAAAAAATTACCTAAACCTTCGTTGTACAGTTGAGAGTTAGCGGTGCCGCAATCATTGAGTTCGTGCACCACCAACCAGCGTCCTTCAGGATGATCGCGCCATATGATGCCCATATGTGAGTAGCGTACATGGTACTTAGATAAATCTTGACCAACCCGCGCAATCAGTGCGACTTGCGCGCCACTGGCGTCCAATGCATTACGGGTTTTTAATGCCAGCTCCATGCCTTTCATCAATCCGTTTGCATCGAGCGCCTGATCTTCGCATGAGCGACCAGCGTAGCTGTTGGCCGATACGATAAAAGCTAGGCTTAAGAGTAAAAGCTCGGCTTTAAGACCGCGTTTTAGCAGGCGATCCAGCACTGATTTTGATTGATGAAAGAGGTTCATTTGGCGACCGTATGATGGACCAAACTACGACTAATTTCATTCGGAATAAAGGCAATTGCCTGGCCAGAAACTACCAGCATTGTGCCAGCAGATAATGCAGTGACTTCTACCACGGTGCCAGCGGCTACTGACACATTACCCAGCGCTTTACCACTGAGTTTGAGAGTGTAGCTTGCGCCGTCAGATGCGCCTTTACATACGATGACCACGCCATCCGCTAGTTTTTCTACCGACACGACAAGCAGCGTGCCAGATGCTTTGATACCTTCTGCCGATCCTTCAACTAATAACGCGCCAGAAAGTAGGGATAAAGCAGAAACTCCTGACGGGCCGCAAGAGGGACAACTCGCCGCAGAAGCCGCTGGACTGCTAGCCGCGATAACGCTGCATCCGATCAGCAACGAAAAAAAGTAATTGCGAGTCCGTGTTGATAAGGGTTTCATTATATTGTCCAATCATGTGGGGAAATCAAAGCCAGACAGCGGGTGGTATTAATAATTAAGAAAAATCAAGAAAAGCCAAGTAGAACCAAGTGCAATCTCAGCACCGAGCCAACGCATTATTGTTTTTAAAAAGTCTGCTGGTCAATTTCGATTTATTTAGCGCTGCTTTCTTATGCCGAAGGTTGCATAGTTTGATACTTATGGGACTTTAAAATGAACGTCCAATGATTATAGGGGTTTCAAGCCAAAAAACCTCGGTAAGCCCCGGAATCAGTGGGCGAGTAAAATGAAATTTTCTACCAAAAAAACTAAGCCTTGGCTGTACTTGACGAAGTTTCACGAAGTTGCAATATTCAAGCTCGCCCTTGGTACAATACGCAGCTCAATTACATTGCGACTACATTGCAACTACCTTTAACCTGGCTCAAGTATTCTATGATCGACATTCAACTCCTCCGCAAAGACATCGACACCGTTGCTGCTCGTTTGGTAACGCGTAAATTTCAATTGGATACTGCGACTTTCAATGCGCTGGAAGGCGAGCGCAAGCAGATACAGATGCGTACTGAAGAGCTGCAAGGTAAGCGTAATTCTCTGTCCAAGCAAATCGGTATGCTCAAAGGCAAAGGCGAAGATGCTTCCGCACAAATGGCAGAAGTTAACAGCATCGCTGAAGAATTAAAAGCGTCAGAAGTCCGTTTAGGCGAAGTACAAGCATCTATGAGTGACTTCATGCTGGCAATCCCCAATTTGCCTGATGAATCTGTTCCAGTCGGTGTGGATGAAACTGGAAATATCGAAGTTCGACAATTTGGTACGCCTCCTGTATTTGATTTTGAGGTCAAAGACCACGTCGATATCGGCGCAGCCTTGGGATTGGATTTTGAGGTTGCGGTCAAATTAACCGGCTCACGTTTTACGCTGTTACGTGGTGGTATGGCACGTTTGCATCGCGCCTTAGCGCAGTTCATGCTAGACACACAAACGCTGGAACATGGTTATACAGAATGCTATACGCCATATATCGTCAACGCAGACTCTATGCGCGGTACAGGCCAGTTACCTAAGTTTGAAGAAGATTTATTTGCGGTCAAAAAAGGTGGGCAAGACGGTGAGGGCGAGACCTTGTACCTGATCCCTACAGCAGAAGTGTCGTTGACTAACACCGTGCGGGACGAGATTGTTAGCCTGGAGAGTTTGCCGATCAAAATGACGGCGCACACGCCATGCTTCCGTTCCGAAGCCGGTAGTGCCGGGCGGGATACCCGCGGCATGATACGCCAGCATCAGTTTGATAAAGTGGAGTTAGTGCAGATTGCACATCCAGAAAAATCCTCCGACGCATTGGAAGAGATGGTCAGTCATGCGGAAGCGATTTTGAAAAAGCTGGGCTTGCCATACCGTGTCATGAGTTTGTGTACCGGTGATATGGGCTTTGGCTCAACTAAGACTTATGATTTAGAAGTCTGGTTGCCAGCGCAAAATACCTATCGTGAGATATCGTCAATTTCTAACATGGGTGCATTCCAGGCGCGTCGTATGCAAGCACGTTTCCGTAATACACAAGGTAAACCAGAACTGGTACATACCTTAAATGGCTCAGCTTTGGCGGTTGGACGCACGCTGGTAGCGGTGCTGGAAAATTATCAGCAGGCCGATGGCAGCGTACTTATTCCTGAAGTTTTACGTCCGTATATGGGTGGTGTAGAGGCTTTGTTGCCTGCAGCAAAATAAGCTTTTTGGTTTTAAAAAGCGGCTGGGGTGATCGATCATCCCAGCCGCTTTTTTATTGAATAAACGATTTTTAATTTGTCTTTGTCCCTGATCGTGCGGCACCATAACCCTGCCGCTGCTTATCCTTTTGTAACTGCATTTTTGTGTCATTTTAAATATTAGAGTTTTTCCACTAATATTGTTTTGGCATGTCTTTTTCTATTCTATTTCTACTATGTGGCAGGCTAAAAAACCGTGGATTTTTAGCGCCTAATTTTGTTGCGTTGCAAATTGACAATATGGTGCTGCTATTCAGATACTCCGCTCCGATCAGCTAGCGTTCGATGCAAGGTTCTTCGACTTCGCTGATTAATTTGTTCCCGTTTCTGCACCATGGCTTTCAGGCGTTTTACTTTTCCATGTTTTTACTAGAGGGGATTTAAATGGCGAAATTATTTAGAATTTTTGCAGCACTTTTGTTTGTCTCGCTCAGCGCAATGTCCAGCATTGCCAGCGCGACCAATTACACCTTATGGGTCAATGGTCGCGGTGGTGGCGGCGTGGTGGGTGACTACACCAGCTTCACGTATTGGGGGCCATCTGCGACCGCTGCGGGCATCAATAAAAAAGCAGTTAACTGGGATGGCTACAACAGCATTGCCTCCAATAATGGCAAAATCCGCGACGCACTTGATTGCTTCTGTACTGGGTCTAACTGGTGCTACGTGGCGACCCACAGCGCTGGCGATTTGATGATGGGTTACACCTTAGCAAACTACGGTGGCTCAGCCAGAACCAAGAAAAACGCCGTCGCTAATGCCTCCGGCCAATGTGGTGATGCAGGTAGCGGTACACAAGTCGGCTGGAACATTAAGTGGGTGCGAACGGCAGCAGGGGCGGGTGGCGGATCAGAATTATCCGATGTCGGATCGTGGGCAGTGTCCGAGCCTCTGGTCAAGGATTTAAAGACCACCACCGCACGCGCCATGTACAACCATAACGATACCCACAATGTCTGGTTCTACATGTATGCAGGCGCCAAGGGGACGGTCTATTCCGCGATATTGCCGGGTCAGGACGACGAGGCTGTGGCCTACCATAGTTCAGGCGGAGTATCAGGCAGCTCGGGTGCCGCATTTTGTAATCCGAGCGACTGGTTCTGTAATGACCTGACCTTAGGCACTGCGGCCAACGAGGGCGGTAGCGTGAAGTGGAGTTATCACTCAGTATCGTTCCGCGATGATGCCGAAGCATATAACCACTACTCGAATAGTAATTGGCAAGGCGTCATCTCTCTGGTACGAGCGGATATGGTCAGTAACGCAATTTGATCACGATGCGAAGCTAATAATTTAGGTCAACTTATCTGAAGATTCGATCAAACGATGCGATCTAAAAAAGTAAGCCCCTCACGCAAGTCAGGGGCGACTTCAAACTCGGCGCAATCTTCCAATCAAGCTGGTTGGTTGCGTCGGTATTGGCAAGCCCTGGCTGTATCACTGGCTCTTATACTAGTCGCTTTGGTCTGGTGGTTTTCTAGCGGTACAGAATCCAGTATGGCAGCCACATTAGCGAATCAAGCCAATAGCAATTTTTTAAAAACGCCGGGCGGTCCCGACGGTGCTCCTTTATTAGCGTTAAACAATAACCACGACCAACGTCTGGCGGCTTTGACTAAGCAAGTTGAATTGGCAGATCAGACTTTATGCAGCTACCGCAACAGCACAAAATACCCACAAGGATCACGTCCCATCGCTGAAAACCCTGATCAGGTTTACCCAAATCAACCGGTGCAAGAAAAACGGGCGATGCACAAAGAAAACGGTCAGACCGATGGGCATGTCCAAATCGAGACTACGCAGTCACGTATTTTTTTAGCTAGTCGTGAGAGCGTCATGTTTACCGTAAAAGCGATGGACGAGGACGGCAATATTCTTCCATTATTTGTCACGCGTGCAGTCGCACGTGGACTGACATTTCAAGGCGCGCGAGAAGCACCCCAAATCCCTGTCGCCTTCAGTGACGATGGCAATAATGGCGATGCAGTCGCTGGCGATAATATGTTTTCTGGCGTATTGGCGCCTACTACCACAGGTTTAGCCCAGTTCAATGGCACCATTCGCTTAGAGCTTAAATATAATGTCGGCGATCGTTCTGGCGTACTGTTTTTCGATGTCATCTATTCACCAGAAGTCCCCGCAACCTGGGCCAGTTCGGTGCGCGAAGCAGTCGAGCAAGGTTCACTCAATTTTTATCTCAAAGCCGACGTACGCGAAGCAGGGCGCTATGTCGTTACCGGACGCATCGATGATGCTAAAGGCAAGCCATATGCACTCGTGACGTTTAACGATCTTTTGCCGCAAGGCGCAACCGAGGTCAAGTTAACCGTCTTCGGCAAACTGATGCGCGACCAATCGCCCACCTTCCCGTTAACCCTCAGAGATATCGACGCTTATCTGCTTAAAGAAAACGCAGACCCTGATCGTGCTTTAATGTCGCGCATCGTCGGCCCCGCCTATGTATCTAAAATGCATACTGCACAAAATTTCTCAGACGAAGAATGGCAAAGCGAAGAGCGTTCACGCTATCTCAACGAGTTTGGCAAAGACTTAGAGCAAGCAAAAAATGCGTTACTAGAGCTAAATCCGGCAATGTCAAAAACATCGCTACCGAAAAGCGACTGCACCAAGGCTTTAGAAACTAAGCCATGATGCGCGTCTATCAAAGCCAGATAAAGTTTGCTATAATCCTCGACTTGATTGGCCGTAGAACGCTAAGCAAGACAGGAGAAGTGGCAGAGTGGTTGAATGTACCTGACTCGAAATCAGGCGTACGTGCAAACGTATCGGGGGTTCGAATCCCTCCTTCTCCGCCAGGAACACCGCAAACGATGCCAAAGTTTGCCTAATAGCCCCTAAGAAATTAACGACTTAGGGGTTTTTTTGCGTCCAAAGTCGTCAAAGTTAGCCCATTGATGGACACAGTTTATGCATCTACGCCCTGATCTGGAAAAATGAGTCCCATGGTGTTAGTCGCTGCGTTGCAACGAAGTTGAAGGAATTCGGTAACGATTCTGTAGTTGTGACTTGTATAATCAAGAATATTTCCTCTCATCGAACCAAGACTATGACCTATGTTATTCATGTTTGGGAGCATGCTGCCCCGATTCCTTGAAGACCGCCCTGGCGCTCCATGAACGCCTGAGTGCTACGCCTTCACCACCTAATAGCAAGTTTGCCGCATTGGCAAAAGCATTGATCCGGCGATTTCCAGTCGAAGTAGGCGGTGCAGAAGATTCTGCGGAAGATCCATGCGGCGAGCCGGGTGCTTGGGTGGAATCCCGACCGGACGGCAGCACTGACACTGCCGTCTACAGCATGGCTGTCTACGAAGATGGTGTTGAGGTGCTTTTGCCTTTGCTTATCGACACTGCGACAGCATTGGGTCTAACGGTCTACGACGATCAGGCGGGTCAGGTCTTTCTGCCAGATGGCGGTGTGCTCGATAGTGAGGGGCGTATAGAGCGTCGTGTAGTCGCCCCGAAGGCAGTGGCTTATGAGCCGCTTTCGCCAACCATTGCCAAGGCTGCGCTCAAGACTATCGTTGCGGTGCAACTCAAGCCTTTTGCGTTTCGTTACAAGGTCGAACATGGTGGTGTCAGTTTCCGGCGTAAAACACCGGCAGGCGAGCAGATTCTTTACATCATTTTGCGTCAGACCTCTGGCATACATCTCAGTCTGGGGGCAGAGCTAGAATTGGATCTGCCGGCTGAGTTGGCTCAAATCGTTGCACCACAGACGTCAGTTCAATTGCTGTTAGGGTTGTCAAACAGCGTTCAATATTTACCACCTGTCAGCGTCCAAATTTTTCCACTTTATCGGCTTGTTCAGAACGATTT